>RDXK01000331.1 GCA_004292605.1 Bacteroidota bacterium | reverse complement strand
GACTATTTGCTTGTAGTAACAAAAGGTTACATAGCACGGCAATCCATATTTTTTTCATTTTTTAAGTTTTATAGTTTTATAAATTCTACTCTTCTGTTAATAGCTTTTTCTTCGGCGGTTTTGTTCGCATTCAGCGGCATGCTGGCACCTTTACCATCGGTTTGTATACGGGTTTCTTCTATTCCAAAGCCGTAGGCTAAACGCATTTTTACTGCTTCGGCTCTTTTTTTAGAGAGTACCATATTGGCAGCCGCATCGCCATCGTTATCGGTATGGCCAATTATTTTAATATTTACGCCGGCGTTCTCGGTTAATAGCTTGCCTATTTCGGAAATTATATTGTTGCTTTCAGGTTTTATTTTATCGCTATTGGTATCAAACAATATTTCGTTGGTGGTAAATTTTCCTTCGGTTAGTAATTTATTGCGGGTATCAGCACCGGCTACGGCATATCTAAAATTGGTGAGGTACACATCGCACTCGTTGAAAAAGCTCCTAAAAAAGGCAAAGCTATAAGTAGTGTTTTCGCTAAAAAAGCGGGGAACATCTAATAATTTTTCTTCGTTTAGATACAAACGTAAGCGACCTTTTTGGCGCCAAAGAGATAGTTTCACAAAGGTGGTACCGTTTTTTACACTCCACTGCGGCATGGCCACACTATTGTTAATTTCAGTACCGTTGGTGGGTAGTATAGCAATACTTGCCTCCGAGGCTCCGGGGTGTAAATACAGTATGGATGTGCCTTTGCCAAAAAACATATCCTTCATTAACTCGTCCGCTGAAGTGCTAAAGTTCAATCCAAATCCACTGTAGTTGTTGCTTGGGTCGCCATTAATGCCTACTTCAAATTCTATGGTGCAGTTATCCGGAAGTTTCTGGGTATAATCGGGTACAAAAGCACCGTTTTTGCTCATTCGTAGCCATTTGCCAGGCTTATTATTAAGGGTTACTATTTCGCCACTTGCATTGGTATTTATTTCGGCAGGAAAATCGCCAACGGCCAATCGATCAAAGTTGTCAAAAAACAATTGTTTATCACCGGGCACAAAGTCGAACTTCCCTGATGCAGCGGTTGGTGCAGGAGCGGTGATTGGTTTTTCTGCTACGTCAGCAGGTGTGTCGGTAGATTCGGCGGTTTCGCTGTTTTTCTTTTTTGCGGCTGCCGCTTCCTCCTCAGTAGGTTTCTTTTTTTTCTTTTTAAAAAGTTTTCCATCTAGCAAATCGTCTATGGCTTTATCTACCTTGTCGCCTGCTTTATTTACCACTTTATCTGTGGTTTGCTCCGTACGGTTTTCACCTGTAGATTTTGCTTTTTCTACTACTTTCTTGCCCAAGTTTGGTTTGGCTGGATCTTCCTGTGCCAAAGCTGCTAAGCTTACACTTAATAGGCAAATGGTTACCATTTTTCTCATATACACTAATTGAGGTTTGCTATTAGTGTTCATTTTTACGGAAAGTAAACCCGCCGAAAAAAATATTTTTATGGGTTTACTTTTTTACATTGCTAACACTAAATAAACAGAGCCTTGCACGTAACTGATGGATTACCTATAACAGCCGAACTGAAAGAACTTTATTTGGCCTGTAAGCCAAAGTTTTTAGGTATGGCAAAAACGAGTGCGTTATCACGTGCCGATTTGTTAGATGTGTACCAGGATGCGATGGTGGCCCTGCTAGAAATGGAGCAGAAAAATAAATTAGCCACGGTAAAAACTACCTTAGATACGTATTTGCTGGCGATAGCTAAATACATGCTCTATAAACGACAAAAAGCAGCTCAGTTAATAGTGGCGGAAATGCCAGATTTATTGGGCGAATGGGATGATTTTGAACATTATAATAATGACGATAACGTATGGTTATTGAGAAATGCTTTTGATAAATTAGGACAGCAATGTAAGCGATTGTTACAGCTGTTTTATTACGAGCAAAAGAAGTTGGATGATATTGTTCAAATAATGAAGTATGAAAACAAAAATGCCGCCAAGAGCCAGAAATACAAATGCGTTCAGCAACTAAAAAATAGCACGAACCATGCACGAAAATGATGAGCTGATACAGAAGTATTTGAACAACTCCCTGCTGCCCGAGGAGGTGTTGGCCTTTGAAAAATTAAAGGAAATAGATGCTGCTTTTGCCCAAGAATTGGCTGAACAGCTACGTGTAAGGGCGGCAATTCATCTACACAATAGAGCCGCTTTTAAGCAGCAATTACAAAGTATAGATGCCCAAGCACAAAAAGGAAGTTTTACCGTAAAAGCTATAGTGGCTGTGGCTGCTAGCGTATTGCTAGTAGTGGGTATTTTTAGTATTTACACCTACCAAACCAAAGATACGCATCAATTATATGCTAGTTATTACAGCACCGCACCCAATGTGGTAGCACCCGTAGTAAGGGGTGAGGCGTTTGCCGCCATCAACGATACACTACAGCAAGCCTTTGCCCTATACGAGGAACAAAAATATGCGGAGGCAATTACTTTTTTTGCATTGCAGGGAAAGACAGCCAACAGCCAACAGATAGCGAATTTTTATACAGCCATGTGCTACATGGAATTAGGTAAACCAAAGGAGGCTATGCAACTACTTACCAGCGAAAAATTTAGCAAGGAACCCTACCAATTTTTCTATGCAGCCCAATGGTATGCCGCACTTTGCTATTTACAACTAGGTGAA
>RDXK01000330.1 GCA_004292605.1 Bacteroidota bacterium | reverse complement strand
CCAATTGCCCAGTAGCATCATACTCGTATAGAAAGTCGGGTAATAGCTTTTTCGCCTTGTTGTTATACCGCACAATATCCGTTAATAAATGGCTGTTTTGGGCATAGTAGTAATAATAGGTTTCCTGCATTCTTCCTTTTTTTACCCATGTTTCTTGAGCTATTCGGGCAGTTTCATCGATATCAAATTTCACCTCGCTAGTATCGGTACCATTTTTTACTTTCACCATACCCACAGGTAGGTTATTTTTATAAAACCATTTGTGTTCTTCTACATCTTTCTGCTGCACAGCAGCATCGTATACTTCGTTTTTTAGCAGATCTAATTGGTCATTGGCATTGTAGCTGTAATAAGTGGTTACCATATTATACAAGCTGCTATCCGTTTGTTTCACCAGCTTTCCTGTTTGTCCATAAAAACTTCTGGTAATAGTTTGGGTGCCGCCGTTTTGGGTAACGGTAGTCACCGTTTTCTTGGCGGGGTCTATTCGCTGCTGTATGGTAATGGTATTACCGCCAGCCACGTCCTTACTGGTAGCTGTAACGGTGGCTACTTTTAAAGCAAATAATTTTTGCGTGTATTGCTGTGTTAAGGTAGGTTGCCACACATCGTTAAAATAATATTGAGCATTAGCACCTGTTTGTAGTAAAACTATGCCCAGTAAAAACATTAGTTTGCGTATCATGCAGCAAAAATGCTGAATTTTAGCATGTAGTTTTACCATCCATTGAATAGAATAGTAGAATGTCGAAACATAAACATCGGTCGGAACCCATTTGCCTTAATTGTAACGCAGTTACGTATGGCAAATTTTGTCATGTATGCGGACAGGAAAATTTGGAGCCCAAAGAAAGTTTTTTACACCTTTCGCAACACTTTTTATACGATATCACCCATTTTGACGGTAAGTTTTTCAACACCACCAAATACCTTCTTTTTAAACCCGGTTTTTTAAGTTATGAGTACAATAGGGGCCGGCGTGCTAGCTACCTAAACCCCATTAAAATGTTCGTTTTTGTATCGGCATTTTTTTTCTTTTTTGTATTCACGCTATTCAATAAATCGGAGGAAGCAAGGCGACCACCCAAAGCAAGGGTAATGGTAAATGGCGATACGGTGTACAGCGGCAGTTACCTGTCTGGCACAAAGTTTAAATCGCTAGAAGAATACCAACGCTATAAAGATTCCTTGCCGGCCAACAAACGCCCAGGCTGGTACGATGACCGACGAGAAATTAGCAAAATAAAACGCCGACAAGCCTCGGGGCAGGATGCACAATATGCCGATGAAGCCCTGATAGATAGAGTATCGCATGCACTACCGCAAATGATGTTTTTTTTGCTACCCATTGTGGCCCTAATACTATTTTGGCTCTACCGAAAAATAGTACATTACTATGCCCATCATTTGATATTTACGGTGCACTTATTTACCGGTTTTTATATTTTATTGTTTGTAAATGGCCTGTTTATTTGGCTAAGTGAGCAAAACAAAGCCATACATTGGGTACATTATGTGGCAGATTTGGCAGGACTATACCTCGTAATTTTTTCAGCTCTTTCCTTTAAACGATTTTACCAGCAACCCTTGTGGAAAACCATCATCAAATTAACCATGGCATTTTTCCTAAGCCTATTTTTATTTGTATTGGTATTTGCCGCCGTAATGTTCTATAATTTAATAGCATAATGAAAGAAGAAGCCCTAAGTAAAAGTTTTTTACACCTGGTGGAAATAATGCAAACCCTCAGGCAGCAATGCCCTTGGGATAAAAAGCAAACCATACAATCGCTCCGTAGTTTGAGTATCGAGGAATTGTATGAATTGGTAGACACCATTGACCAAAACGATTGGCAGGGAATGAAGGAGGAGTTGGGCGATGTATTATTGCATCTTCTTTTTTACAGTGTAATAGGCGAAGAGCAGCAGCAATTTACCTTGGTGGATGTAATGCAAACCTTGGCAGAAAAACTCATTGTTCGGCACCCGCATATTTATGGAAACGTAGTGGCAGAAGATGAGGAAACCGTGAAACGCAACTGGGAAGCCATTAAAATGAAAGAGGGAAAAAAATCGCTGTTGCAAGGCGTTCCTAAAAGTTTACCAGCCGTGGTAAAAGCCCTGAGAATACAGGAGAAAGCAAAGCAAGTGGGTTTTGAATGGGAAAATAAAGAACAAGTGTGGCAAAAGGTAGAGGAAGAAACCCAGGAATTACTCCAAGCCGTAGAAAGTGGCCATAAGGCAGCTATGGAGGAGGAATTGGGCGATGTATTGTTCAGCTATATTAACTATGCCCGTTTTATAGGTGTAGATCCGGAAACGGCCTTGGCCCGTACCAACCAAAAATTTATAAATCGTTTTAACGCTATGGAAGTATTGGCAGCAGATCAGGAGCAACAATTAGCCAATTTAACCTTGCAGGAAATGGATGAATTATGGAACCGTGTTAAAAAAATGAGGGAATAACCTTGCTAAGAATTTTACAAATATTAAGTAGCAAGTTTGTATACCTTTTGGTAGCCGCTGCATGGCTATTTACCATAGGGATAGTAATAGAGCGATACTCCAATTATCAGCAGCAGCCACAAAAAGTAGCTACTGCTATTGAAACTTATATTGCCGAAAAAGAGCAGTTATTTACAGGTTGGGTGCAGCAGCCCACCTTTATGAATTTGGTGGTAAACAAAGC
>RDXK01000118.1 GCA_004292605.1 Bacteroidota bacterium | reverse complement strand
ATGTTGGGTAATTTTTGAAGGATTATTGGGCGAAAAACTGCACAAACTATTACCATCATTGGTAAGTGTATAAATGAGCCCATTACTAGCTGCACACATACGTGTTACCACATTTCCTTCCTGCCCGGCGGTACCGCCGCTACTAAAAGTAGGTGGGTAAAAACTTTGCACGGTTTTTTGTACCACGTTATATGCATGTATGGCATTACCGTGCATGGTGGTATAAAATAATTGCTGAGTAGCCTCGTCGAAAGCTAATGCAGCTGCCACGCCATGCAGATAAGTATTATTAGGCAACGAAGATTTTATGGTGGCTTGCAAACGAATATCCGGCACCAAAGCCTCATCGGCACCTGTACTTGCATTGAGTTGGTGAATACTACTCCATTGTGGAGTGCCTTTTTCTACTGCAGAAAAAGCAAATAATTTTGTGTTTTGGGCTTGTGCAGAAATAGCTAAAGAAGCTATACCGCTAATGAGTAGCATTTTTTTCATAACAAATGGTTGATGGGTTTATACAAATGTTAAGTTACTACTAAATTTGAAAGTGAGCTATTAAAATTCAAAATGATAGTTCGTAACCGCAATGCTAGCCGTGGCTGACCGCTACCACCATTTTTTTATATTCCAACTAATACAGTTAAGTACCCCACCCTTTTTTGCAATATCAAAACAATTCACTGGAAAAATTTTACAACCAGGAAACAATTGTTCCAATTGCCGTACCGCTATGTCGTCGGTAGGTAAATTAAATACGGGTATAAACAACAAATTCTTCATTTGGAGATAGTTGATATAAGTGCCGTTTGCATCATAAATACTTCTGTTAGAGTAAACATTGTAAGGAATTTCAATACTGTCAAACCCACCTTTTTTGATCGCAGATTTGAACGCTTGCTGAAACTCAATACTCTCTTTAGAAAAATCGTTCACCAGTAAGGTTTTTTCATCTAAAAACCTCAACATTCCATCGGCATGACCAGTAAAATCGTCCGGCAATTCGGGAAGAAAACACATATTTTCCACCTTTAATAATTCCTGTAACTGGGAGATTAGTTTATGCCTGGAGATATTACTATTCTCCTTAAAAACTCGCTCCGTCATAATCACCGAGTTTCTTGACCGGATGATGTTACCTCCTTCTAATTTTACGGCGGCCTTGCTTGGCTGAATTTGTAACGAACTACAAATTTCATCGACATTGGAAATAGTAGAACGGTAGTATTTTGATTGCAAATACGAGGGCTGATAAATGAATTGCACAAAGGCCTTATCTGCTAATTGTATGGGCATATAATCTACCGCCCAAACATCTTTTGTATTTTGTAAAAACTGATACGGGATATTAGCAACCTTTAAAACCGCTTCAAATCTTTGCCAAAAATTCGGGTATTTGGTTAATAAGGTATCTGCTAAGTATAGATAGTTGGTTTCAGCATCTATCACCATTAAAATACCTTTTGGTATCCTAATATATCATGGGCTACGCCCGTCTCCAACTTTCCACTTTTAACCAAATCGGTTAATAAGCTTTCCACACCACGAATAGACTGTTTAAATTCTTGAAACTTGGGTAATACGGGTACAAATCGTAATCGCATGTTCATAAAAACATCTTCAGGATCTGTTGGTTTTGGTGTTAATCCTATTCGCTTGCCACTCAAAACATGTTTAGCGGGATAGAAGGAAGCGTCCTGATTTCGCCCTTGGATATCTACAAACGTTACATCATTTGGCTTGCCATCGGTCAACGCATACAAATTACCTAATAACTCGGTGGCTACATTTTGTGGTCCTTCAATTTGCTGTTTCATAAATCCGCTCTCCGGCCCAGTGCCTTCGTATAGTTTTACCACACTACGTACTAGCATTCCACAGTAATTGGTACCATCACCAAACGTAATATCAATTCCCGATCCATGTGCGTATAACTTCCCAAACGCCAACTGCTGTTCATGCTTGTACGTATGAGGGTCGGGCAATGCATTACCAAAAGCATAAAATTCAAAATCTACCAAGCGGTAACTAGCATTATTTACTTTTAGGTAAACAGTATGAGCAAATTTTTCTGCTATGCGTTCAAAACTAAAAAGTACGGTGTCACGGTTTTCAAAATTTACTTTCGGGAAATTCATATTCAATTTGTTTTTCATTATTAGAGCGGAAAGCTAGGCAAATATTCATTCATTCGCGAAAACTTTCTCAACGTATAGTTCTACTCCACATCGGTTAAAATATGTACACATTCTTCTACAAGCCTCTGCTTATTAATGGCCGTAGTACCCACCTCCTCACAAACTAAACCGCCAGCAATATTAGCCACATTGGCGGCTAATTTTATATTTTTTGTGGCAGCGTACACTAAACTAGCCGTAGCTATCACCGTATCGCCAGCACCACTTACATCGGCAATATTTCTTATATGAGCAGGCAGAATAGCACTAGCACTTCCTTTCTGACAAAAAATGCCTTTTTCACTCAGTGTAATCAGCGATATTTTGTGTTTTAATTCCGTGTAAAGCTGTTGGTGTATTTGGTTTAACACTTCTTCGTTCACCTCTTTCACAGCTATGTTCAACCCTTCTTTTACTTCCTTTAAATTGGGTTTAAAAATGGTGACACCCTTGTATGCAAAAAAGTTTGCCTTCTTTGGGTCTACCGTTGTTATCACATCGTGTTCTACACAAATAGCAATGAGTTTTTCAATGGTGGATGCTGTTAACACACCCTTATTATAATCTTCAAAAATCACCACATGTGGTTGATACCGTTTTACATAATTGGTAAATTGTTGTATCAAGTAGCTCTCTTCCTCAGCCAACAAATCGAATGTAACTTCCGCATCTAAACGCATCATTTGCTGATTCCTACTTAAAATACGGGTTTTATTGGTGGTAATTCTGTGCTCACTTTTGTATATGTATTTGGTATCTACCTGAGCATCTTGTAGCAGGTTTATGAGTCGTTCGGCCTCTTCATCATCACCTACTACACTAAACAGTACGGTTTCCGCACCCAAGGCTACCGTATTTAAAGCCACATTACCCGCACCGCCAATGCGGTATTCCTTGCTATTCATAGCCACTACAGGCACGGGAGCCTCCGGCGAAATTCTATCTACACGGCCCCATAAATAAGTATCTAACATTACATCGCCCACTACGGCTACCCTAAGCTGCGTTAACTGATGAAACAACGTATCTAATGGCATCATATAATGCTGTTTTAATGTTTACTTCGTTTTACAAAATAATAAATGGGAATACCTAAGGCAGTAATTCCTAAACCGGGCCATGTAAACTCTGGTTTGTAGGCTACCAACAAACCACAAAATACGGCTGCCATAGCTATATAAATGGCAGGCAACACGGGGTATCCAAACGCCTTATAGGGCCTTGGTGTATTGGGCTGCTTTTTTCTTAAAATAAAAATGCCGATAATGGTTAGGGCATAAAACAACACTACAATACAGCTTACCATATCTAGCAAATCGCCATACCGACCGCTTAAACATAGTAAACTTGCCACCACAGCTTGTGCCCACAAGGCCCAAGCGGGAACGCTATTTTTATTCAATTCACCGGCTTTGGCAAAAAACAAACCATCCTTGGCCATGCTATAATACACCCTAGCGCCTGCTAATATCAAACCATTGTTACAGCCAAATGTGCTTATCATAATCATGGCAGCAATAATATAGCTTCCCCAACTTCCAAAAATGGCGGCACTTGCAGCGTTGGCTACTCTATCCTGCTGGGCAAACGCAATGTCATTTAAAGGTAATACACCCAAGTACATTACATTGGCCAATAAATAAATACAAGTAACTATCAATGTGCCTAATAGCAAACTCAACCCAATATTTTTCGACGGATTTTTTACTTCACCTGCTATAAAGGTTACGTTATTCCAAGCATCGCTGCTAAAAATAGACCCCACCATAGCAGCGGCCATAGCACCCAACATGGCTACACCCACCACGGGCGTACCGCTAAAACTATCGCCTACTTTAGTAAGCGATTGCATGCTGAAAGCATTGGTAAAATTCGCCTGCCAAGTAGCTGAGGAAAAACCAATAGCAAAACCTAAGGCAATTAAACCAAACAGCGATAACAGTTTTACGGTGGTAAAAAATGTTTGGATTTTTTTTCCGCCTTCTACGCCTTTGGTGTTTATATACGTAAGCAGTATTATGGTACTGATGGCAAGCAACTGTGCCGGGTAAATTTTCAATACGCCTAACTTAAAAAGTATATTGGCGTCAGTCATATCGAACACATCAATAAATGTTCCTGTAAACTTGCTAAAAGCCACTGCCACCGCGGCAATGGTACCTGTTTGTATCACCGAAAAAAAACTCCAACCATATAAAAAACCCACTAACGGATTATAACTTTCCTTCAAGTATACATATTGCCCGCCTGCCTTCGGAAACATGGCACTTAACTCGCCGTAACTAAGGGCTGCGGTAAGGGTCATAAAACCGGTAAGTAACCAAACCACTAGCAGCCAGCCTGCACTACCTACATGCCTTGTAATATCGGCACTTACAATAAAAATACCGCTCCCTATCATGCTACCGGCTACTAACAAAGTAGCGTCGAGCAAACCCAAACTTGGCTTAAATTGGTTCGATTCTGTCATGGCAAAAATTGATCAATAAAAAATCCCGAGCCGTACTACGAATCGGGATTTCAAATATAAGCGCTATGCTAGTTATTTCGATTTTTCTTTGTTATGCTGTGCGTTTAATTCGGCAATAATATCGTTGGTTACATTGTAAGCGGTATCCTTGTAATACAAAAAATCGGCATCATTACTGGCAAATACAAAGCTAAAACCTTTGGCTTCACAGTATTGCTTCAAATACACTTGAATTTTTGCTTTTACATCTTGCATTTTGCGTAATCCCTCACCCTGCATTTCTTGCTGGCCCTCTGCTTCCGCCACTTGATAATCGTTCTGTAGTTTGGCTAATTTTTGCTGGTAAGTACTTTGTTCGCTTTGCGATAAACTTGGTCCGTTTTGGTTATACTCCTTTAATAAGGAAACGTATTGGTTTTTGATGGACGATAATTTTTGGTTCAATCCTGCTTCTTTCGTACGTAACGCATTTCGCATTTCCTTCATGTATACGTACTGGTTTTCCAGGGAATCTAGTTCAAAGTAGCCAATTTTAATGCCGGCCTGCCCAGCTGGATTACTAGGCGACAATTTGCTGTGCTGATGTGCGGGTGTGCTATAAGTTTTGTAAAATAAAAAAGCTACCGCTATGGCAGTAACTACTTGTAAACCAATGAGTACATTCTTCATGGCTGCAAATTAAATAAGAAAATAGTTAGCAAAATGGTAATTTATTGCAACAAAAAACCGCCCCGTTTTTTGAACGAGGCGGCTTCTATTTTTCTTTAGTTATGAAAACTATTCATCATCATCAAAGTTCATAGCTTCTCTAGTAGCAGCTAGCAATTCATATTCTTCCTTGCTACCTACCATTAGGTTTTCAAAGCGTTTTAAACCAGTACCCGCAGGTATTAGGTGACCAGTGATAACGTTTTCTTTCAAGCCAAGCATATCATCTGCTTTACCATGTATAGCAGCTGTACTTAATACTTTGGTAGTTTCCTGGAACGAAGCAGCAGATATCCAGCTTTGTACACCTAAACTTGCTTTAGTAATACCCAATAGAACTGGTGTAGCTGTAGCAGGACGAGCCGAACGAACTTCTACTATCTTTTTATCAGCTCTCCGTAAAATTGAGTTTTCTTCTCTCAATTCACGCACAGTAACTATTTGGCCTACATGTAAACGAGTACTATCGCCAATATCAGTCACCACTTTTTTATCAAAAATGCGGTCATTCTCTTCGTTAAAGTCAAACCTGTCTTCCAAATCTTCCTCAAGGAATTTTGTATCACCAGCATCTACAATTTCTACCTTCTTCATCATCTGGCGTACAATAACCTCTACGTGTTTATCGTTGATTTTTACACCCTGTAAACGGTAAACTTCCTGAATTTCATTCACCACATACTCTTGTACGGCAAATGGACCTTTGATAGCAAGAATATCGGCTGGCGATGTTTGACCATCACTCATTGGTGTACCTGCTTTTACAAAGTCGCCCGCTTGTACCAATATCTGGCGAGAAAGTGGCACCAAGTATTTCTTAGTTACACCATCCTTAGCAGTTACCGTAATTTCACGGTTACCACGTTTTGCACCACCAAAGCTTACCACACCATCAATTTCGCAAACAATGGCCGGGTTACTTGGGTTTCTTGCTTCAAACAATTCAGTTACACGAGGTAGACCCCCGGTGATATCACCACCTTTACGTAGAGCTCTAGGTATTTTCACTAGTACTTGACCAGCTTTTACCTTGTCGCCTTCTTCTACTACCAAGCGGCTACCCACTGGCAAGTTGTATTTTGACACCTCTTTACCCTGTACCAATAGTTCAGGAATACGGGTTTTATCTTTTGTTTCTATAACCACTTTATCCTTGTGGCCAGTTTGTTCGTCACTTTCCTCACGGTAAGTAATACCTTCAATTACGTTTTCAAATACTACTTCACCCGCTTGCTCTGCTACTATAACGTTGTTGAACGGATCCCATGTACAAATAGCATCTCCTTTCTTCACTTCTTGGCCATCTTTCACTAGCAAGGTGCTACCATACGGTACGTTGTTGGTAATCAATAAACGATCGTTCTTAACATCGGCTATTCTTACCTCACCGGTTCTACCAATAACAATGGTTACTTTATCGCCATCCGCGTTTTCACCCAATACCGTTCTTAAACCATCGAATTGAATAGTACCGTCAAATTTGGCAACCAAAGAACTTTCAATAGAAGAAGAACCTGCGATACCACCCACGTGGAAGGTACGTAGGGTAAGCTGTGTACCTGGCTCACCAATAGATTGTGCGGCAATAATTCCTACTGCATCACCTTCTTGTGTGGTGTAGCCCGTAGCAAGGTTTTTACCATAGCATTTTACACACACACCACGCTTGCTTTCGCAAGTAAGTACGCTACGTATTTCTACAGTTTCTACGCCTGCTTCGTCTATAGCAGCGGCAAGGTCTGCAGTAATTTCTTCACCTGCTTTCACCATTACCTCATAGGTAAGTGGGTGCAATACATCGTGTAAAGAAGTTCTACCTTCAATTCTATCCTTTAATGGTTCAATGATATCCTCATTATCTTTCAACGCAGAGGTAGCAATACCACGTAATGTTCCACAATCTTCTTCAGAAATTACCACATCTTGAGCTACATCCACCAACCTACGGGTTAAATAACCAGCATCGGCTGTTTTCAACGCAGTATCCGCCAAACCTTTTCTAGCACCGTGGGTAGAAATGAAGTAATCCAATACGTTCAAACCACCTTTAAAGTTAGAAAGAATGGGGTTTTCAATAATTTCAGAACCTGTACTGCCGCTTTTTCTTGGTTTAGCCATCAAACCTCTGATACCGGCCAACTGTTTTACCTGTTGTTTACTACCACGGGCGCCAGAATCAAGCATCATAAACACGGCATTGAATCCTTGTTTATCTGTCTGCATTTCACGAATCAATGTTTCGGTAATTCTAGTATCCACACGGCTCCAAATATCAATAACTTGGTTATAACGCTCGTTGTTGGTAATTAAACCCATGTTATAGTTATCCCAAACCTCGTCTACTTCTACTTTTGCTTGGTCTAACAATTCGTTTCTTCTATCAGGAATAATCAAATCGTTTACGCTAAAGCTCAAACCACCTCTAAAGGCCATACGGAAACCTAACTGCTTAATATCATCCAAAAACTTAGCAGTGGTAGGTACATTGGTAATTTTAATAATATCACCAATAATTTCCCGTAAACTTTTCTTAGTAAGTAACGCGTTTACAAAACCTACTTCTCTAGGTACATGTTGGTTAAATAAAACACGACCAACGGTAGTTTCAATCAATTTGTTCGACAATACGCCTTTCTCTCTCACCAAAGTTTTTACCTTGATTTGAGCGTGTAAGTCTACAATATTTTCATTGTACGCTATCACTACCTCTTCCATGCTGTAAAAGCTCATTCCCTGACCTTTTACAATTTCCGTATCGGTAGTTTTTTTAGCCTTGGTGATGTAATACAAACCTAACACCATGTCCTGTGAAGGAAGGGTGATAGGCGTACCATTTTGTGGGTTCAAGATGTTGTGAGCACTTAGCATTAGAAGCTGGGCCTCCAGTACGCTAGCGTTGCTAAGTGGTACGTGCACGGCCATCTGGTCACCATCAAAATCCGCGTTAAACGCCGATGTTACCAATGGGTGCAATTGAATAGCTTTACCTTCTACCAATTTAGGCTGGAACGCTTGAATACTTAAACGGTGTAAGGTAGGGGCACGGTTAAGTAAAACTGGGTGACCCTTCAAAATATTTTCTAGGATATCCCAAATAACCGCGTCTTTTCTATCCACCAATTTCTTGGCACTTTTCACGGTTTTTACAATACCTCTTTCAATCAATTTTCTAATAACAAACGGCTTGAACAGCTCGGCTGCCATATCTTTTGGCAAACCACATTCGTGCATTTTAAGCTCAGGACCTACCACAATTACGGAACGGCCAGAGTAATCCACACGCTTACCTAATAAGTTTTGACGGAACCTACCTTGTTTACCTTTCAATACATCTGATAAGGATTTCAAGGCACGGCCACCTTCCGCTTTTACGGCGTTGCTCTTACGGCTATTATCGAACAAGCTATCTACTGCTTCTTGCAGCATTCGCTTTTCATTTCTTAAGATTACCTCTGGTGCTTTAATCTCAATCAAACGCTTTAAACGGTTGTTTCTGATAATTACACGACGGTATAAATCGTTCAAATCAGATGATGCAAATCGTCCACCATCCAATGGCACTAACGGACGAAGTTCTGGTGGTATTACAGGAATATACTGCATCACCATCCATTCTGGTTGGTTGGAAATACGGGTAGCTGCATCTCTGAAACCTTCTACTACGCTCAAACGCTTTAATGCATCTGCCTTACGCTGCTGGCTAGTTTCTCTTGCGGCAGCATTACGTAATTCGTAGCTTAATTGATCTAAATCAATTCTTGCTAACAAATCGTGTACGGCTTCGGCACCCATTTTAGCAATGAACTTATTCGGATCGTCATCGGCCAAGTATTGGTTATCTTTTGGCAAACTGTCGATGATATCTAGATATTCATCTTCGGTTAATAAATCGCCAATTGTGTATTTATCAATAATACCTGGATTGATTACGGCATAACGCTCATAGTAAACGATGGTTTCTAATTTCTTAGAACTCATTCCTAGTAAGTAGCCAATTTTGTTGGGCAAACTTTTGAAATACCAAATATGTACCACAGGAACCACTAACTTAATGTGGCCCATTCTTTCTCTTCTAACCTTCTTTTCTGTAACCTCTACACCGCAGCGGTCGCACACAATTCCCTTATAGCGAATACGCTTGTACTTGCCACAAGCACACTCATAATCTTTCACAGGCCCAAAAATTCGCTCACAAAACAAACCATCTCTTTCTGGCTTGTAAGTACGATAATTGATGGTTTCAGGCTTTAATACTTCACCAAAGCTACGCTCCAAGATGCTATCTGGGCTAGCAAGACCAATGGTGATTTTTGAGAAATTCGCCTTTGGGCGATTGTCGATTTTAATAGCCATATTCTAAAATTGCAATTTGAATAGATGTTCTGATAAAAATGCAAGATGTAGGTACGTAAAAAATGCTTTGACCATTAGCCAAAGCAAATTCCCTATACGTTATATTTTACAACACACAACTCGCCAATTATCATAAGTGTGCAAAAGTAAGGTTATTTACGTAAACTAAAACGCCATTTTTTGTGGAAAATAACCTATTTGAGGACCGTCTGGCCCTCAAATAGGCAGGTTTTTTATTGAATGATGATCTTTTGTGTGGTACTGGAAGTAGCATCTACAATTCGTAATAAATAAGTTCCAGGCTTGGTTCCGGCTGGCACTTCATGCTTGGCCAACTCGCTAATTTGCTGGTAAGCCGCCAATTTTTGACCCGACATACTTAACAATTCAATAGTTGCTAACGATTGATTGCCCACAATTTGAACTGCAAAAGTAGATTTGATGGGGTTGGGTATTACGGAGATGGCACCTTTTTGTCCATCAAAACGCACCGTTCTAACCTCGGAATACGTAAAGCGGCCATCATTATCTACTTGTTTAATTCTGTAGTAATTGATGCCTTTTACCGGACTAACATCGGTATAACGATAAGTTTGAACTTGCGTAGAATTACCACGGGCTTGTGTGGTGAAAATGCTTGCAAACTGCGTACCATCCAAACTACGCTCCAATACAAAATGTTTGGTGTTTTGCTCTTGTAGGGTTTGCCATGTTAAAATGGCGTTGGTACCTACTTTTTCCGCTGTAAAACTTCCCCAAACTACTGGAAGGGTAAACGCATTAATATTGGTAATGTTGTTAGAAGCACTAATAAGCGAATTGGCATTATCATATAAATCCACGGAGTTAAAAATACCACTGCGGCTAGTAAGGTTTATATCATCTATATACCACCCTTCGCCCGCAACACCATTATCAGAGTTGAATCTAAAACGAACACTCACAGTTCTACCTGCCAACGAAGCAAGGTTTAAGACGGTATTGATGAATTGGCCATTGCTGCTTCCTGTAAAGGCAGCTCTACCAGCTAGCGGGTTGCCAGTGGCATCGGCATTAATTCTGCTATTGTAGCCGTTGGTAATCATGTACGGGCCTGCATCCACCCAGTTTCCACTACCATCAACGTCTAACTCTACTACTCCACCATCGTACCCAGATTCTGTATTAAAGTAATGCCAAAAACTCAAGGTACTAACACGGGTAAGTGGATACCCAGCAGTAGAAAAGATGACTCTTTCCTGAGCTGTAGCCATATTCTGTGCAAAGTAGCTAAAGCCAGCAGAACGGAATCGAGTACTCGAAGCTTCAAATACAGTACCAGCTAAACTGAATGAAAACCAAGGTGCACTCAGTGCATTGGCTGGCACATTATCGTTTATATGTTCCGTAGGTGCAGTAAATGTGCCATTATCTACACGTACTGTGTAACTAAAATTCTGACTAGCTGCTGCTGCTAAGGAAATATTGCTATAACTGATGGTACGGGTAGAAGCATTGTAAGTACCCCCTACAGACGATACAAAAGTTACATTTGCAGGCAATGTATCTACTATTCGCAAATTGTTGACGGGGCTACACTGGCAAGTGGCACGTAAAGTATAGGTAATTTCTTCCCCTTGCGATGCATGCTCTTTATTAGACAATTTTGTAATGCTTGCACTAGCAGGCGTTCTAAAATCTTGCACACCGTCCGTATATGAAGTAGATGCTCCTTGGCTGGCCCCAACGCCTAAACCACGCTTAGCAAAGGCCTTCCAAATAGCACAACTATAACGGCCGCCGTACAATAAAGTATCGGCTTGTAAAATAGCATTTCTACCATCTACAAATCCTGGATTACAAGGCTGTAGACGCATTCCCTCGTTTACCAATCGCAAAGCTATGCTGTTACCACCAGTTGCATTCACATTGTATAAGTTCGGGTTGATACCATCTAGTGCAATAATCTCCCATGTCATTTCCCACAGCATCGTACACCAAACACTTCCCACGGCGTGAACTGGTGTTTGACCGTTTACTAAACCATAGCTAGCCACAGTACCGTACGTCTGTGGATTTACGCTCATACTAGTACTATACGGGAAAGGACGAATACCGCCACCAGTTACTGGATTTTGACCAATGGCATAAGTACCAATACCTCGAACCCTTGGGCCATCGTTTACGGTAGCAGTAGCCCAATTGGTAGTAGACAATAATGTGTAATAATCACTCCACCCTTCTCCCATTTGTTCAGCGTTGTTTAAACAACTAGAATTTCCAGGACCGCCGGTAAACCTTGTGCTAATACCATGGGCAAATTCATGGGCAATAATTCCGTTATCTACATCGCCATCTCTTTGTATACCTTGTAAGGTAGCATTTACGGTACCACCGTTATTCAATTCTGTTCGTATGCGTTGACCATCAGCGAATGATATCATCACGGCCGGTATGGTAACGGTATTATCCGCTGTACCGCCCATAGTACCGATAGCACTATTTGCATCACTTACTACTATTACTCCAACAGCACCTGCATTTTGTGCGTTTCGTGCTTTTACCGAAAACTGACATGTACCAGCACGGTCGATCAAGGCAATTTTTCCAGTTAAAGCACCTGCGTTTACTGCCGCCACGCAACCACTAGAGTTATTATTAAAATCATCTCTATAAATAACAATATCCGCCGTTACTGGCGCTAAATCTTGTAAGCGGTTATTGGCACTAAATGCACTCTGAGGTGCCGTCATAAAACCAACCAAAGGTTCTGGTGTATTGATAAAAAGATTGGTAGAGGCGGGTGGGCTCCACAAAAACATCTGCATCCGTGGGCGGTTACCATCTACCGGCGTTGCAAAATTTGCATTGTTAGTTCCAGAGGCATCTTGAGCATCGGCAATTACATAATCGTTCCCCACGCCACCACGGCCCATATTATCCTGCTGAAAATTACCTGCCACTTCATTAAAACCATATAAATACGATATGTCATGTAGAATATTGTTCCAATAGAACAAATTCGTGATCATAAAATTTTGGTTGGTAGGGGTAAGCGGACTTTGGTTAAAAACTGGTGCGAAATTGAAGGTTAAATTTGGTAATGGCGTAGTTGACAAAGCTGCGTTACCAAAGGTAGTATTTACACCATCCCTATCCTCTTGCGCCCAAACATTGTTACCACGAGTGATGCTATAATCCGTAGTACCATCATAATGCCACTTATGCGTAGTGGCATTGCTATTGGCGGGAGCCAAACTCCACGGATTGGTTACCACCACGGGTGTGCCCCCTGCATGTTCAGGGCTTTCCGCAGGGTAAGGACTTACCAAATAAGTGGCATTACCAACCGTAGTATTAAAACTTTGTAAGCCACGAGCAATATTGCTTTTGGGAGCTTTATGACTCATATCGGGCACGCTAGTTTCTACGTGTAAACAACCCGCATCGTGCAAATGTGGAATTTTTTGCCAAGTACAAGTAAGTGTAAAATTATCTTTTGCAATTACCTCACCGTTAATGGCGTTTACACGTACCATCCAATGGGCCGACCCTACCGCAGGTACCAACTGTACCTGCCAAGCTAGGGATACTTCACCTGTTGGCTGCGGTACCCACAATAATTCCGCTATGATTGGCTCCGTAACACCCGCAGATATACCATAATTAATTTTTCTGGTGGTACTCTGGGCTTGTGCTGTTAAAGCACCCACTATTACTGATGTATTGGTGGCGGCTACCCTTACAGCAGTTTCCGCTGCAACACTGGGCGTGCCGGAGGCATTGTTTACTTTGTTGGCAATTTTAGCCACCAATGTTCCATTATTGCTTACCAATTTTCCATTAGCAAACGCCAAAACTTTAAGCGAGTTATATACAGGAATTCCTAAATATGTTTGTTGAGCATAAACCATGGTAGTACTGCTCTCAGGAATTTTGTAGGCACTAGTAATTTCTAACGCTGCAATATCAGTAGCCGACAAGCCCAAACTACTGGCTTGATTTTCCAGCAATTTCTTAGCATCAACTGCTGAAATATTTTGTGAAAACGACGTAAAACATACGGTTAGAGCAACCCATAATAACACCACTCTTGTGTAAAAAAAACGCATAGCGTAGTAACATTTAGTTGAAAAAATAGGGCTTTAAAGATACACAAAATTTGAAACTAACGCCCATTAGTACATGAAAAAACCCTCCAAAAATTTGGAGGGTTCACTATCAATGAATTATGAAAATAATTAATCGAATTTCAAGTCTAAACCTAAACCACGTAACTCATGCATTAATACATTGAAACTTTCTGGAATATTAGGACGAGGAATGTTATCGCCCTTCACAATAGCTTCGTATGTTTTAGCACGGCCAATGATATCATCCGACTTGATAGTTAACAATTCTTGTAAAATGTTAGCTGCACCATAAGCTTCCAGTGCCCACACCTCCATTTCACCAAAACGCTGACCACCAAACTGGGCCTTACCACCCAGCGGCTGCTGAGTAATTAAGCTATACGGGCCTATGCTTCTTGCGTGCATTTTATCATCTACCATGTGGTGTAACTTAATCATGTAAATAACACCTACAGTAGCTTTTTGGTGGAAACGTTCACCAGTTTCGCCATCGTACAAGTACGTATGCCCCATGCTTGGAATACCAGCTTCCACACAATAGTTGGCTATTTCATCGGTGCTAGCACCATCAAAAATTGGGGTAGCAAACTTCACGTTCAATTTTTTACCACACCATCCTAAAATGGTTTCGTAAATCTGACCCAAGTTCATACGAGAAGGTACACCTAGTGGGTTTAACACTATGTCTACCGGCGTTCCATCCTCAAGGAATGGCATATCCTCCGCACGTACTATTTTGGCCACAATACCTTTGTTACCGTGACGACCGGCCATTTTATCACCCACTTTCAACTTACGCTTAACTGCTAAGTAAACTTTTGCAAGTTTCAATACACCTGCTGGTAACTCATCACCAATAGAAATGTTGAATTTTTCACGCTTGTATCTACCCAACTCTTCATTGTACTTGATAGTAAAGTTGTGCAACAATGTGTTGATAAAATCATCGGTTTTTTCATCGCCTGTCCAGCCAAGAGGATTGATATTTTGATAATCTAATCCGGCTAAGTTTTTAGCAGTGAATTTCACACCCTTTCCTATCACTACCTCTCCAAAATTGTTACTTACACCCAATGAAGACTTATCCTTCAACAATACCAATAGTTTTTCTACCAATATGTTCTTTAAATCTTCTACGGTTTTATCGTGAATTTTCTCCACTTTTTCCAACTGGGCTTTTTCACGCACTTTGGTGGTTTTATCCTTCTTCGCTCTTTGGAAAAGCTTCTTATCTATCACCACACCCTCTGTACCGTTCGGAGCTTTCAATGAGGCATCTTTAGCATCACCCGCTTTATCACCAAAAATGGCACGTAGTAACTTTTCTTCTGGTGTAGGATCACTTTCACCTTTAGGAGTAATTTTACCTATCAAAATATCGCCTTCCTTAATGGTGGCACCTATTCTGATAATACCATGCTCATCTAAATCCTTAGTAGCTTCTTCGCTTACATTCGGGATATCTGGTGTTAATTCCTCTTCACCCAATTTAGTATCACGAACTTCTAGTTCATATTCTTCAATATGGATAGAAGTAAATAAATCTTCTCTTACTACTTTCTCGTTAATTACAATGGCATCCTCAAAGTTGTAACCCTTCCAAGGCATGAATGCCACTTGAAGGTTTCTACCCAAGGCCAATTCACCATCTTTTGTAGCGTACCCTTCCGTTAAGAAATCGCCTTTCTTCACTTCTTGACCCTTCTTCACAGCCGGACGAAGGATAATAGATGTAGATTGGTTGGTTTTCATGAACTTGGTTAGTCGGTAAACCTTCAAATCATCATCAAAGCTTACCAATCTATCTAAGTCGTTTCTATCGTAACGTACATGAATTTCATTTGCATCTACGAACTCCACAATACCGTTTCCTTCTGCGTGAATCTGGATACGAGCATCACGAGCCGCTTTACCCTCTAAACCAGTTCCTACAATTGGGTTTTGAGGTAATATTAATGGAACAGCCTGACGTTGCATGTTAGAACCCATCAAGGCCCTGTTAGCATCATCATGCTCCAAGAAAGGAATTAAAGATGCACTCAAACCAACAATTTGGTTAGGAGCCACATCCATGAATTCTACTTCATTTCTTTCTAAAATTGGGAAATCACCTGTTTGACGAGATACAATTTTCTCCTCAATGAAGTTTCCTTTCTCATCCACCGAAGTATTGCTTTGGGCAATTTTCGCAGTATCTTCTTCCTCTGCACTTAAATAACGTAAGTGATTCAAATCTACCTTTCCGTTATCTACCACACGGTATGGGGTTTCAATAAAGCCCATATCGTTTATTTTGGCGTGTACGCAAAGTGTAGAAATCAAACCAATGTTTGGTCCTTCAGGCGTTTCAATAGTACACAATCTACCGTAGTGACTGTAATGCACATCTCGAACCTCGAAACCAGCACGCTCTCTACTCAAACCACCGGGGCCCAAAGCCGAAATACGACGTTTGTGCGTAATTTCAGATAATGGGTTGGTCTGATCTAAGAACTGAGATAACTGAGAAGTACCAAAGAAGGAGTTAATTACAGAAGATAAGGTACGAGCATTGATCAAATCTACCGGTGTAAATACCTCGTTATCACGTACGTTCATTCTTTCACGAATGGTACGAGCCATACGAGCTAAACCTACCCCAAACTGAGCATATAATTGCTCGCCTACGGTACGTACACGACGGTTGCTTAAATGATCAATATCATCAATCTCTGCCTTGGCGTTGGTTAAACGAACTAAGTATTTGATAATTTCAATGATATCCTGCTTGGTTAATACTTTTTTGTCTAAAGTCAAATCCAATCCTAGGCGACGGTTGATTTTGTATCTACCTACTTCACCTAAATCGTATCGCTTATCGCTAAAGAACAATTTGTCGATAATACCACGAGCAGTCTCGTTATCTGGGGCTTCCGCACCACGAAGTTGCTTGTAAATATATTGAACGGCCTCTAGTTCACTGTTCGATACATCCTTGTTCAAAGTGTTGTAAATAATAGCGTAATCGCCACTTACATCTTCTCTTTGAACAAATATGCTGTTGATACCTAAATCGGTAATTTTATCGATGGCTTCTTCCGTTAAAATAGCATCTCTTTCTAAAACAATATCGTTCCTTTCAATAGACACTACCTCGCCGGTATCTTCATCCACAAAGTCTTCCACCCAAGTTTTCAAAACACGTGCAGCCAAACGCTTACCTACGTGATGGTCTAGGGTTTTCTTATCAGTTTTTACCTCTTCAGCCATACCAAATAATTCTAGTATGTCTTTATCAGTTTCAAAACCTATAGAACGTAACAATGTGGTTACAGGAAACTTCTTTTTACGATCGATGTACGCATACATCACGTTGTTAATATCAGTAGCAAATTCCATCCAAGCACCCTTGAAAGGAATTACTCTTGCACTGTAAATCTTAGTACCGTTCGGGTGAGTACTTTGACCAAAGAATACACCTGGTGAACGGTGAAGCTGACTTACCACTACCCTTTCAGCACCGTTGATTACAAAGGTACCACGAGGTGTCATGTAAGGGATATTACCTAAAAACACATCTTGTACAATGGTTTGGAAATCCAAATGCTCCTCATCGTTACAACTTAAACGAAGCTTTGCTTTTAAAGGCACCGCGTACGTTAAACCACGCTCCATACACTCGTCAATAGAGTAACGGGGCGGATCGATGAAATAATCTAAAAACTCTAAAACAAATATATTTCTGGTGTCAGCTATAGGAAAGTTTTCTTTAAACACCTTGAACAAACCTTCGTTGTTTCGCTTATCTGGTGTGGTTTCTAGCTGAAAAAACTCTTTGAACGACGCTAACTGAATGTCAAGTAGGTCAGGCGTTCCAGCTAAATTTTTTGCTTTACCAAAGCTGATCCTGTTTTGCACTTTTGTTGAAGACATATCTTGAATTAACCGGTTTTATTATCCAACTTTTTGAATAAGTAGGCATAAATACGCACACTTATCCCAAATTAAGGACTGCGAAATTAAGAAATTATATTTAAACCGTTTGAAAAATTTACATCTAGTAGCTGTTTATGGCCGAATACTAGAATCTTATTCCCAAATTCAACCCGGCGGCACGTACACCACCCCAACTACCGCTAGCAGCAATGGTACCACCGTTGGCATTTACTGTACTGGTAGTGGAAACAAATGGAATATCAATATTGTCTAAATTCTTTTTCAATTCCGCTTGCTCCTGAGGACTCATAGGCGGTGGATTCACGGCGAAATTCAAATTTCCGTTACCGGCTCCTATATGGGCACCTACTAACCACACATCTAGCACTACCCTACCAAAAGTGTATTGCATACCCAGCATTAAACCACCGCTAAAGGCAGTGATATTACCGCCGAAAACGGCCGTTTTAGAAACGGTGATGGGGCCCGCAGGTGGCACTAGCACGGTACTATTATAGCTTACCGGTACATCTAACGAGAAATTGCTGTAACGGCCATAAGCTGCTACATAAAAACCCCGCATCCAGCCACGCTTACTTACATACCAGCGTACTTCTGGCGTAATGGCATAGTTACCCATTTTAAACTCGTTTACCTTCAAACTTGGGTCATCTATGATATCTTCTACAGCATCCTGAAGGGGTAAATTGCCTTTGGGCATTTGCCTAAACCCTAACGCCACGGAAAAACGCTTGCTCAAAGCCCGCTCGTACTGAAACGAATAGTTGTTTACCGATAGCGAACTCAAATTCATTTTTATGATATTCTTTCTGCCAGCATTGATATCGGCCGTAACAGCAGTAGGCAGCAAAGTAGGGGCACTAACAATAGGTTTTGTGGAATCCTGGGCTTGGGCAGTAATGGTTACTATGGCCAATGCCACAGCAGCAATGTATTTCTTCATGGTAAAAGGGTTTAGTATTAGGAGCGTAAATTACTGTAGTTCTGGGTGTAATACCAAATCGGCCACGGTTTTTTGTTGTAAAATTTGTAACGATGCATCTCTTACCTCGGTCATCACCTTTCTAAGTCCACAAGTGGTTTCATCACAGTCGGTACACCGTTTGTAAAAATACAAGCTTACACATGGTAGCAAGGCAATGGGCCCTTCTACCAATCGCATTACAGAGGCTAAACTTACTTGGTTAGCAGGCTTTTCAAAAAAGTATCCGCCTCCTTTGCCTTTTTTACTACCTAGAATTCCTTTATTTTTTAAGGTCAATAAAATGCTCTCCAAAAATTTAATGGGTATTTGCGTATCTGCCGCAATAGTGGCTATTAAAACAGGTGAATTGGTTTTTTCTTTAGCCAAATAGGTTAAAGCTCTGAAAGCGTACTGCGTTTTTTTTGATAACATAGTTATAACCCCACAATTGTAACACTTAGCGTGAATAACTTTGTAAAAATCCAATAAATCCTTTAATCCATGAAAAAGTATTTTCTGGCGTGCATTATTGCCATCGCCGTAACTTCCTCGCTACAAGCACAGTATGCATTTTTTGTGTCGGGCCACGGAAATTTTAATATACCCGTGAACCAACGATTTACGCAAGTATACCAAAACGGAGTGGGCTATAGCCTAAGTTTAGGACTCAAAAGCTATTGGCCCGGTAGTTTTATTGTGGGTACCGTGGGGCGGCAGAGCTATGCCCAAGCACCCGATATAAAAAACCAGTACACTAGTGGCAATT
This sequence comes from Bacteroidota bacterium, assembly GCA_004292605.1. GTDB lineage: Bacteria > Bacteroidota > Bacteroidia > Chitinophagales > Chitinophagaceae > UBA10646. Next base: position 6,513 of record RDXK01000118.1, on the reverse strand, counting down.
TAAGTATGACTACGCTTCAAATAGGTGTACGACAGGTAACTTACGTTAAAAACCTATTTTTTGTGGCCAATGCTGGTACGGGAATGGCTCAAAACACCGTTGGCGGTAAACTATCAGAACTTCGCTTTGTGGCCGATGCAGGCGCCGGTTATACCATGGGTAAGTTCGAAACCATTGCAGGAATTAATTATATCGACTCCAAGGGTTTTAGACCAGCAGGCATTATGTTCATGCTAAAAACGGGCTTTCGGTTTGGGTTTTAACATATCATTAGTTTTTGCCGTATTTTGTGCCAAATACAACACATGAAAAAACAGTTTTTTCTTTGGATGCTTTTTTCCATCGCTGCCGTTAGTTCCGTGCAATCGCAACGATTGTTTTATTTGTTTGGCAATGCACAGTATGGTAACCCTACGGGCAATGCTAGCGGTATTTACAAAAATTCTATAGGTGCCAATGCAGGTGCCGGTGTAGGGCTTTTAGGTAAAACCTTTTTTCAAGCTACGGTAGGTTATAACCGGTTAAACGGTGAAGGAAATGTACCCAATGCCAACGTTACCAAAATAATGGGCGGCATACGCCAATTTATTTTTCTAAGAAAAATTTTTATACAGGGAAATGTAGGCAATGCCAGCATAAATAGTAATGGAAATAGTGCCAGTCGCCTTGCGTTAGATGCAGGTGTAGGTGCCAAATTATTAGGTATTGAAGGCAGTTTAAACTACGAGCATTTTGGACAAAAAGACAACTCCCCTAGTTTTGGATTTATTACCCTAAGGGCTGGATTTAACTTAGGACTGTAACTAACTATCCAATTCATCTTACATAAAAAATGGCTACCCAAAACGAGTAGCCATTTTTATATATCAATATTGAAGGAAACCTACAAGGTTTTCAAAACTTCGTTCATGCTACGTACAGCATCGGCGCTTTTGTTAAACAACGCTTGCTCGTCGGCACTCAATTGGCAATCTACTATTTGCTCCCAACCATTCTTGCCTATTACCACAGGTACACCCAAACAAATATCGGATTGGCCGTACTCGCCCTCTAACGATACGCAACAGGTAAACAATTTCTTTTGATCACGTACAATGCTTTCTACTAAGGCTGCTCCGGCGGCGCCGGGTGCATACCAGGCACTAGTACCCAGTAATTTAGTTAATGTAGCACCACCCACCATAGTATCGTTTACTATTTCAGTTTGCTGTTCCTCGGTTAAAAATTGTGTTACAGGTACGCTGTTCCAAGTAGCTTTTTTAATTAAAGGAATCATGGTAGTATCGCCATGGCCACCTACTACTATAGCATTCAAATCGGCCGGGCTGCATTGTAAGCGGGCACTTAATTGATATTTAAAGCGACTGCTATCTAGAATTCCACCCATACCTATAATACGGTTTTTAGGCAAACCAGTGCTGGTAAGGGCCAAATAAGTCATGGTATCCATTGGGTTTGAAATAACCACAATTATGGCATTAGGTGAGTATTTCAATGCGTTTTCGCATACACCTTTTACAATGCTTGCGTTGGTACCTATCAATTCCTCCCGAGTCATACCTGGTTTTCTAGGAATACCGCTTGTGATAACTACCACATCGCTACCTGCAGTTTTTGAATAATCATTGGTGCTACCTGTAATTTTAGTATCAAAGCCAAGTAAGGCAGCTGTTTGCATCATATCCTGGGCTTTACCCTCGGCAAAACCTTCTTTAATGTCTAACAATACTAACTCGGTACACAACTCTTTTCTAGCAATGTTATCGGCACATGTAGCACCCACGGCGCCTGCACCTACTACTGTAATTTTCATATTCTGGCTTATTTTTTTGTACTGATTTTTTGAATGGGCCAAAGCTACTGCTACCGCAGTAATTGTAGCTAATTAATTTGTTTACAACATGTTATAGTTAGGCCTGTGCCACCGGGCCACCAAATTGTAAGGGTATTTCTACCTGACCAATATCATTAATTGGTCCATTAACATCTTCGAATTTTCCAATATTATCGGCTAATGCGTTTAATAAACGTTTAGCGTGCATGGGCGATAATACTATTCGGCTTTTTACCTTGCTTTTTGGCACGCCGGGCATTACGTTTACAAAATCTACCACAAACTCGGCTTGGCTATGGGTAATAATGGCAAGGTTGGCATAAGTGCCTTCGGCTATTTCCTCGGATATTTCAATGTTTAATTGATTGGGCTGTACTTGTTCTTCCATGAATATTTTTTGCGGTCAAAAGTATTTAATGTGTATGGAATTCCTATAAAATAAAATACCCCTACCGAAAATCGATAGGGGTAAAATTTATTTATTGTTCAAAACTAGCGGTTTTGAAGAAACACAAACGTATCCTTACAAACCCTATCACCACCAGCCGCATTCCAGCGGAAATGAGCCACAATGGTTTTTCTGCCTGCTGTGAAACCTACACCGGGAATACCTGTAGGGTAGTACAAACTAGCAGCTGCTTCGGTAGAATTCTGAAGGAAATCCACTGAAGTAGGTACAGCCTTACCTAACGTAACGAAATTGTTTGGCGCCACTATGAAACGTGGGTTAACACCTGTGAAATAAGTTACTTGGTTAGTGCCGCTACCTACTACTTGCGTAGCAAATAAAGACGAACCCAAGTCGATGTAAGAATCCACACTAGAAGCACCAGATGTAATCATGTACACGGGTTGGTAATTTCTAACAGGGCCTAACGCAGCATTGGTAGGGTGAACAAAACCAGTAAACTGAGCATAGATACCATCCCACCCATTTCTTGTATTAAAATTCACCACTAAGGTACTTTGATCACCAGCGGCTACTTCGGCTCCTTCGGCACGATTGATTCTGAACCCAATAGCATTTTGAAGGTTTACATTTAACCTACTAGGGTTAATAGACAATCTGAAACTAGCACGACGAGTACCTTTTTTAATAATAATTGGCTGTGTAACATCGTATTGCAATGCGGCAGAAATAGTGGGAACGGGCGTCATCACGGTACCGTGTGCAGTATTATAATCGCCTATCACACCATCCGCTTTAGAAAGATATACCTTAATATCCTGCCCGGCAGCACTGGTAGTATTGCTCAACTTAACTTCGATATCGTAGTTGAATACCGAATCTTTAATGGCTAAATCTTTATTGATGAAACCATAGTTACCATTTTCATCTTGGTAATTGTTAAATGCTACTTGAACAGCACCCGTGTAAGGAGCATCTGGGGTAACATCGTTCTGCACTTTACAACCCGCCATAGCTAGTGCAAACCCTGTAACTATTAAAATTCTTTTCATGTATTGTAATTATTCAATTTTTTAATAATGGTTCAAGTTATTGTCTGTCCCACCAAACACGGCCGTCATGTGTATCGCCTGCTGGTAATAAACCAATGGCAGCGTTGTAAGCAGCAGCATTTAACTGTGGTTCGTTCAATGGGTAAGCATATCTACGTGGTATTTGACGACTATCGTTGATAGCATCTTGTGCAGGAGTTAATACGGGCGATGCTAATCTACGCCACTCGCTCCAAGCCTCATGACCGTTCGGATAAAGAGCTATCCACTTTTGTGTGCCAATTTTAGCAATCATATCGGTTACACTTTGAGATGGAATCACATTTGCACCATTGGTATAGGCATCTAATTCGGCTTGTGTAAACGTCACGTTCCACTGCTCCCATGATGCACGTATAGCGGCACGGTAGCTGGCAGCAGCATCGGTAGGGCTACCAATCCATCCACGAATTTCAGCTTCGGCACGGGTTAATAACATTTGAGATGCGGTGATGATATTTGCTTTACAATCAAACGCTGTGATAGCAGCACCTAAGCGAGAATAATCGTTGCTAGCTTTCCAAGTGTTTAGGAAGGCAGCACTTCTTCCGTAAGGAATACCTACGTACTGGCCAGCATTGTTCACTCTTGAAAAAACTGCCAAACGGCGGTCGTTATTAGTACGCAATGCGTTTATAAATGTGCTACTCATACCCACTTCATCCCTGTTTCTATATTGTTGGAACCAGAAAGAAGAAAAGTTGATATTTACCAAAGGCTGATAAAAAACATTATCGGCATTGGTTTGAATGTATCCATCCGCATCTTGTATAGCTGCTACAAATTCTGTTCTAGCTAAAGTAGGGTTGGTTACTGCCATACGCATAGCCAATACCATACGCAAACTGTTGGCAAATTTTTTCCAACGGCCAATATTACCATTCAGCAAAATATCGCCTTTAACGGTGGCACCATTATCAAACTGTGCTTCCGCTTCCTTCAACTCGGTGATTAACGCTGGATAAATATTCGACTGCAAATCGTACGTAGGAGCAATATTTAATGATAGCGCCTGAGAGTAAGGTACATTGCCCCACTTATCGGTAACTAAACTAAAAAAGTAAGCTTTCAGAATTCTTGCAGTAGCCAACTGGTTGTTTTTAGAACCATTGTCAGAAACCTTTGGATTACTGGCATCTGCACCATTATTCAAATCAATAATCGTTTGGCAATCCATCAACATGCCAGTGTAGTAACCGTTCCAACCTAAGTTGGTGGTTTGGTATAACGCCAAGTTAGGGTAGTTAATGTTCATAAAATACTGAACAAAATAACCAAGCTCCTCGCTATTAGTAGCGTTTCCGTAACCAGTAGCCACCATAACGTTGGTAAATAACTCGGCTGTACTAGCACGAGAATTTACTACGGGTGAAGGGTTTACGTTAAAATCGCCAAAATCGTATTTTTTGCAAGAGGCACCGCCTACAACTAAAGCTAGTGCTAACCCTTTAAAAATGTTTTTTCTATTCATTGTGCGTAAGATAAATATTTACAATTAAAATGACACTCGTAAGTTAATACCATAAGAACGTGTTCCTGGCAACTGACCGTTTTCACCCCATGAACGAGATAACTCTGTAGGGTCGAAACCTGGATTGGTTGTCCAAGGGCGGAACGGATTACGTGCCACACCCGATACGAATAACCTTTTTACAAATGCTTTTGGATTTTTGAAGTTAAAATTATAACCCAAACTAATTTCACGAACTTTAATATAAGAGGCATCAAACACTGCTGCTTCAGCAATAGTTTGACCTTCGTAAGCACTAAATTGTTTGAAATAATCGTACGCTTCCACATATCTACTTACAGGCTTACCATCTTCTGTAACACCATGTACATGTACTCCACCACCATCAGCTAATGGGTCACGAACATTCATACCATTATCGTTGGTAGCAGCGGTAACATCTAATAAACCGGTGTTCAAGCTACCTATGTGCGACATAGAGAAGAATTTACCACCGTTTTGGTAATCAACACTTGCACTTAAAGTAAAGTTTTTATAACGGAACTGGTTAAACATACCACCATTGTAATTCGGCAATATAGAACCTAGGGCTACGTTTTGATCGAATAAGAACAATCCATCAGCACCTATCACAGGCACACCGTTGATTCTGCGAATAGCTCTTCCGCGTAATTGACCCCACTGCTGACCTTCAATAGCCATAAGGGTTACGTGGCCAAACTGATCGCCTGTGGCACCTGCTCTATCAGCGATAGTTACAAACTGCTGCTGGTCAGATACTTTTTGTACCATTGAGTTTACACGGCTCCAGTTCAAAGTAATGTCCCAACTGAAATTTCTAGTTTTTACAGGAGTAGCATTGATTTCTACTTCTAAACCTTGGCGCTGTACTCTACCTACGTTAAAGGTTTTAGCACTTACACCACTAGCACCAGAAACACTGGTAGTAACAATATCGTTGGTTTTTTTCTCGTTAAAATAAGTAACGCTTAAACCAATTCTATCTCTGTAGAAACGGAAATCAGCACCTACTTCAAATGAACTGTTTAAGGTAGGTAACAAATTAGGATCTACCACAACGTTAGGGAAAGAGGTAAGTGGGAAATTGTTATACATGTTTGGAGCAATAGTAGAAGTATAGGTTTGGTTGATAGCAAATGGCCCTAGGGCATCTGTACCAATTTGAGCCCAACTTGCACGTAGCTTACCAAAACTTAAAGCAGGAATACTGTTATTCAAGAATTGTGTAAACACAAAGCTAGTACCTAAACTTGGGTAGAAATAACCGTTGGCATTAGAAGGTAAAACCGAACTAAAATCCTGACGGGCACTCATATCTAAATAAATAAAGTCCTTATAACCCACAGTAGCTTTCGCAAAGGCACTTAATACCTTTTTACGTGAAAGGAACGTACCACCACGCTGTACCGGACCTACAGAATTAGCCAAAGAAAACGCATCTTCTGTGGTTAAACCCAATGATGTAGAACGAGAGGAATCTCTTGAATTCCAATACAAGATGTTACCACCAAAGTTGGCGTCAAAAGTGAAATCGCCAAATCGCTTATTGTAAGAACCAATTAACTCTAAGTTATGCTCGTAAAAACGAGATTCGCTGTTGGAAAATGAATTTTCTTTACCATCAGGGAAAACCAAGCTCTTATAAATAATACCATACAATCTACGTTCTGCACGGGTAGTACGGTAG
>RDXK01000329.1 GCA_004292605.1 Bacteroidota bacterium | reverse complement strand
TTGCACCCCAAATAGAACCCTCTACATTAGAAATATCAGTAAAAAAACTCAACGATAAAATACACATCAGTATTGCGGATACAGGCATGGGTATTACCCAAATGGAAACTATTTTTGAAAAAGGACTTGGCATTACCAATACACAATTAAGGCTTCAAAAAATGTACAACACCACACTACTTATTGAACACAACCAGCCCCGTGGAACCAAAATATCTTTTACAATATGAACAAAGTATTGATTGTAGATGATGAGGAAGATGCAAGAACGTTGCTACGCCAATATATTTTACAACACGAACATTTTACCATTGTAGCGGAAGCCACTAATGGTTTAGAAGCAGTAGAATACATACAAGAGTACCAACCTGATACTGTTTTTTTAGATATACAAATGCCCGGACTGAATGGCTTTGAGGTACTTACCCGTTTACATGAAATTCCGAAAATTGTATTTTCCACGGCGTACGATCAGTATGCCATTAAAGCGTTTGAAGTACATGCCCTAGATTATTTGTTAAAACCCTATAGTAAACAAAGGTTTGATGCTACCGTGCAGCGTATACTTACCCATCAGCAGGGAATTGTGCCGCTAACAGAAGCCTTATTGCAAACAAAAACACCTTACCCCGATAGAATTATTTTGCACCAAGGTGTACGAAAAATGATGGTACCCGTACAAGATATTGTGTATGCAGAGGCCTATGGAGATTACACTAAAGTATTTACCGTTGATAAGGAATACCTTTCCGTAAAGGGTATTACCGAACTGCAAAAAAAACTTTCTCCCGAACAGTTTCTTAGGCTGCATCGCTCCTTTTTTGTAAACAAAACCTTTGTTCAAGAAATTCAAAAAAAGGAACGTTATTACTTTGCCATTCTTAGCACTCAGCATAGTTTTAAAATCAGCGAATCGTACCTGCCCAATGTAAAAAACATACTATTTTAACGCGTTCGTCGAGCTATTCCCCGTTTCATAGAAATACACCCACTTAGGTGGTGCAGCATGACTAAGTTTATACTAGTAAATGCAAGAAGGTATGAGCAAACTGGTAAAACTAATTTTAGTAGGGGCAATGTTGTGTATTCAAATAGCTATTGTATCGGGGCAAATTCCACCTGTACAACCCGTTACCAATCGGGCCAATATTACCGACCTGAGTAAGTACAGCGGAGTCATTTTAGAACAATACGCAAATGGCCGTCCGTTCCTACATAAAACAGTAAAAAATGGAAAAGCGGATGGCATTTGGCTAGAGTGGTATGCCGATGGTACCTTACGCTACAAAGCCAACTGGAAAAATAATATGGGCGAAGGGAAATGGGAATATTTTCACCCTAATGGACAACTTCGCTCGGAAGGTTTTTATATACAGGATAAAGCTTTTGGCATTTTTAGAACCTATTACAACAACGGTGTGCTAGAAACCGATGCCACGTATGAAAATGATAAGAAAGTAGGTGTAGAAAAACTGTATGCAGCTGATGGCACCTTGCAAACCCGCCTCTATTTTGAAAACGGTGTACAAGCTATAGATGAGCCTACCCTTTTTGAGGCGGGCAAAATTTCTACCAAGCAAAACAATGAGTGGGGTATTCAATTTTCGCCGTCGGGTGATACGGCTTACTTTACTCGCCGAAACGCAGAAACAAAACAAAAAAGAATTTATTCCAGTTACAAAACCAAATCGGGCTGGTCGAACCCAACAGTAGCATCATTTTCCACTGCGGAGGATGAGAGTGCTTTTGTAAGCCCTTCAGGCAATGAACTTTTCTTTGCATCGTACAGGCCCTTACCTACCGTAGCAAAGCCAATGACGAACGATATGAATATTTGGGTAACCAAAAAACAAGGCACCAATTGGACCGATCCAACACCACTTTCAGCGAACATCAACCAAACCATGCAGGCAGGCGATAGTTGGCCAAACAAGTATGAAGCAGGCCCCATTACCGATGCACAAGGCAACCTATATTACTGGACCAAAAGCAACAAGTGGAAGGCCAGCAACCTATTTTTTGCAGAGCGAAAACAAAACGGAACTTTTACCAACCCCATAGAGCTTGTAGAGCTTGGCGATTCACTTTATTTCAATAGTGCTCCCTGTATTTCGCCCGACGGAAATTTACTTTTTTTTGCGTCGGATAATCGACCACAATCGTGGGGAACCGACTTATATTATGCAAGAAAAATAAATGGAAAGTGGAGCCAACCAAAAAATATGGGTATTGCCATTAACTCCTATAGCGATGATAGCTTTCCAAGCTTTTCGCCAGACGGTAAATATTTTTATTTCAGTAGCAATAGAGCAGGCAATAAGGATGCGAATGGCGAGGCCATTTGGGATTTGTATTATATGGAAACAAGGTTTTTGGTTTTAGAGTAACCCCTGGATTTTTTTTATTTCAAGCCATTCAAGATAAGTACTTTATCATACTGGCCTACTTGGCTTCAACCCAATAGCTCCCCTTTCTACGGCACCAAAAACAAAGCCGCAAACAAGGTGTCGGTTTGGTGCTGGGCATGACTAAAATATTGCTGTTTTACTAATTTAAGTGCTGGGTTTTGCTGCAATAAAAATTGAACATTTTCTTCATTTTCGCAGGCGAATACACTGCAAGTGATGTATAAAAAATGTCCACCACTTTCTACACTTTTCAGGCTGTTTTGGGCAATTTTTCGTTGTAGTTCCACATAGCTTTCTACCTTCTC
>RDXK01000328.1 GCA_004292605.1 Bacteroidota bacterium | reverse complement strand
TTTATTGGCTAAAAGTAAAGCACCCGTAACTTCTACTACCGTATACACCATGTACAGTGCCATGGCCACATACACCGCAGGCACATTTTTCTGCTTCCCGGTTTGTACCACATATAGTACTACGGCCATAGCAGCAATAAATAGTTTTAAAAAAGTAGCCAACATTACCATGCGGTAAAACACATAACCATCCGTACTATTTACACCGGCCCCATGCATTATAGTGGCCGCCGCGGTAAGTACAAATAGTAAGATATTGCTGGCCTGTACCACCGGCACACTTACGCCATGATGCACTAGCCAAGCGGTGTAGTAAAATACAGCACCGTATATTAATAAAAACAAGCACAATTCTACTGCCAAAAGCGAACGAATTTTAACCCACATAGGCTGTATTTATTTTTCAACAGATTTTACCAATTGGTAAAGCATTTTTATAATATATAATATCGGTAGTAACCACACACCCACCGGAAAACCAAACCTAAAATAACCATCGGCCCAGCGGCCCAGCCACACACAAATGGCCATACCCACCAAAAACTGGGTGGCAAAGCCAGCATACATCAATACATTTTTTTGTTTACTCATCCGATAATGGAATGTCGGGTATTACCAATGCCTGCGTATCTTTTAATGCTTGTGTATTGCCTTCCAAAGCAGTTTTTATGCTCAGCAAATATTTATCCTTATAGCGAATTTCATTCTCCAAACTATCGGTTCTTAATTTCAACACTTGGAGTTCGCCTTTGCTTTTACCACTGTTAAAACCGGGTATATAATATTTAATAGGTGTAAGCACTATTAAAGCAATGGTACAGCTTACTAAAAACACAAAAATGCTACTCATAGCCACGTACACACTAAGGCGGGTAAGTTTAAAAGTAATTACCTCCTCAAAAGTATCGTCGTTCAAAACGGTGAGTCGGTACCTGTTTTGTAAACGTTTAAAGGTTTCTACCAGCGGTTTCTGTACGCTTTTGCTCATGTTACAAATGTATTAAAAATACCAAGGAAGCGTTTATAGTAATATACCTGCAATTAACGCGGAAATATGCTTATTTGCACTACCGAAATAAAATTCATTGTATTTTACACGCCATAACAAACCGTTTGTGAAGGGATTTTTGGAAACAGCTTATCATTTACTATTGCAAGGCCTATGCTTACTTACCTTATGTATAGGCACGCAAGCCCTAGCACAGCCCGGAAGCGAAATAGAAATTAAAAAGCCCAAAAAATACGAGAATAGAAAGCTAGGTGCCGAAAAAAGCAACGACAAAAAGTTTACCGCTCCCAAACGTTTTATGCAAAACACGGTAACGCATTACAACTATTACTTTAATGCAAAAACCCGCTTGTATGAGGTAATTGACCGTGCCAAACAAAGCTATAAGGACGATTTTACCCAACCCCTTTCCTTTTATAACTATACCCTAGAAGCTACTGCACAAAGTGCCGGCGAGCTAGATAGCGTAATTTACAAATGCACGGCAGGTATAGTGTTGCATAATTTGAATAACGACTGGATAGACGATATGTACCTAATTATGGGTAAAGCCTATTTCTACCGGAAGAACTACGATAGTGCCGCCAATGTATTTCAATATATCAACTATGCTTTTGCCCCTAAGGATGGTGGGTACGATATTCCTTTAGGCAGTAATATTAGCAATACCAACGGCCTATTTACCATTGCAACGAAAGAGAAAAAAGGACTTTGGAAAAAAATAACTAGTAAACCACCCGCCCGAAATGAAGCCTTACTGTGGATGGCCCGTTTGTATTTAATAAACGGTCAATTGGCCGAAGCGGCGAGTTTATTAGAATTACTAAAAAAAGACCCACAGTTTCCGGAACGATTACAGCCACAACTTACCGAATTAGAAGCCTTATACTATTTTACCAATAGCACACCCGATAGTGCCGCCGTAAAACTAGTAGCCCTTGCCAATAGCCATCCTGTAAAAGAAGAAAAAGCCCGATGGCTGTACCTAGCCGCTCAGCAATTTCAAAAAGCGGGTAAACTAGCCCTAGCCAGCGATACTTATTTAAAAGCCGCCAATACCACGCTGAACCCTGTGCTGGAAGTATATGGTAATTTGAACGGACTAAAACTAGCTGCCAATACCGAGGGGAAAAATAATTTGGCCACCGCTATTCAAAACCTGCAAAAGCTAGCCAAAAAAGAACGCTATTTACAGCATAACGATATTATTTACTACGCCATAGCCCAGCTGTATGAAAAAGCAGAAAGTTTTACCAACCAGCAAAAAGCCCTTGAAACCTGCGTGGCAGTAGCCCTACCCACAAGCGAAGTAAAACCCGTGGCATGGTTAGATTTAGCCAAACTGCACTACAAAAATGAACGCTGGGTAGCCGCCGCCAATGCCCTAGACAGTACACAGTTCGACGTATTGAAAGATAGTACCACAGCCCGCTACTGGAGCAACAGAAAAGCCGATATTAAAATTTTAGCTACCAATAGCCGTACCATTAGTGAGCAAGATTCCTTACAGGTGCTGGCCAAACTTAGTGCAGATAGCATAAAGCTGGTGGTGAAGAAAATTTTTAAAGAACTAAAGAAAAAAGAGGGCATAAAAATAGAAGAAGAAACGGGTGCATTTATCAATCCTGCTACTGCCAATACTGCAGCGGCATCATCCGTAAATTTGTTTGATAACAATGCCAAGGGCGATTGGTATTTTAACAACAGCAATTTAAAATCGCAGGGAGCTAACGAGTTTA
>RDXK01000117.1 GCA_004292605.1 Bacteroidota bacterium | reverse complement strand
TCCGCAAACGGTGGTGGTGTGGCGGTAAAGCTTTGTTGCTGCTGTGTATTCGTAGTATTGGTAGGTTCTGCCTCACCAAAATCGGCCGGGGTACCTATACTTTTCATGATGGCTTGTACATCATCATCTGTAATGCAGCTTTTACCTTTTTTTAGTACTTCGGCAAAAAGTTCGCCTATTCTGCTTTCAATATCGTTGATAATTTCATCCTTACTTTCTTCCGCAGCAAAATAGGTGCGTAGGCTGCTTATATATTGCTGCAGCATATCAAAAGCTGTTTCTTCTATAGGTACTACCCTACCTTGAAAGTTTATATTGATTACCTTTTTCATGTGTGTGTGGTTTATGGGTTTTGAGTTGCGTTGGTATTTGAGTTACTGAGTGTTTCTACTGCATTGGCTAGTTCCTTCCAGGTTCGGGCCAGTTCTTCGTAAAAATCGCTTCCCTCTGGCGTTAGGTGAAAATATTTTCGAGGTGGGCCGCTTACACTTTCCACCCAGCGATAATTTAATACACCTGCATTTTTTAAGCGGGTAAGTAGGGGGTAAAGGGTACCTTCTAAAATATGTAGTTCGGCTGCCTTCATTTTATCTACTATATCGCTGGGGTAAGCTTCACCTTGTTTTATAATGCTCAATATGCAAAATTCCAGTACCCCTTTTCGCATTTGGCTTTGTGTGTTTTGAATATCCATTGCTACTTTTTTATTGGGTTATGGGTTAATAAGCAAAGCTGGCTCGGCGGGCTGTGGCTGTTTTACGGTTGCGTTGCACTTTCCACAAATCGGCCGCTGTAAATTTTTTGCTAGGCAAAGGCTGTAAATCGGTTTCGGTAGTAATGGTTTCGGCTACTACTTTGGTTAATTGTTGGTTTTCTACAGTGCTTAAAGCAGTAAAGAAAATTGCGTTGTTCGTTTTCATTTTTTATGTTTTTAATGTGTTTGTTTTCAACTTGACAACACAAAGATGGGATTTTTTATAGTACTGTGCAATACATAGTACCTAATTTAATTTAGTATTGAACTAAACAAGCTACTATTAAAAATATAATCCATTGATTATGAACTAGTTAACTAAAAATATTTTTTTTAGTACTGGTACAAACGGTAAAATAACTTGATGAAATTTTTTTGGCTTACGGCTGCTGCAGGGCTTTTACCGCCTCAAAGGCGGCCAAATTGGTGGTAGAGCGGATGCTTTTTGCTATATCCTGCTTTTCATGATTGGTTAAATGGAAGCTTAAACTAGCTTTTGCAGCCTTTTTTGCGGGCTGGTATTGGAAAATGATTTTTTCAATAGGTATTTGGCTGTTTTCCGCTAGGTAAGTGTATTGGCTTTGCTGGTAATAACTCTGTAGGTTAAACCAGTTGGTTTGCATGGCTTCCAGTGGTTTGTATAAAAAAGCCGCAATATTATTGGGTTTTATGGGTTGCCAATTGTCTATCACCCTATCTCTTATTTGCAGTATTACCACTTTGGCTACATTTTTTTGCAGCCATTTTTCATGGGCATGTATAAACCGTAAACTGGTTTCTTCGCCCGTATTATCTCGCAAACCTGCATCCATTACGTCTATCACGGGCTGTGTGGGTAGCCACACATTCGGTAGCACATAAGGGAACGTAGCGTTCATACGTAAGGCACTTAAAAAGCTGAGTTTGCTGGCCACGGGTGCCGTTACCATCCGCTGAAAATCTATCGCATCTATGGTGGTATAGCTAGTAGTTTGTAGCTGGCAAGGCATCATAAAACTAGCGGGTGCGGTGGCAATGGTTAGCTTTCTACCATCGTGGGTAATTACACCATTAATTAGTAGGGTAGGTAGGGCTCCACTATCTTCCAAAGGCTGGTAATAGCCTAGCGGCACGTTTAATACGCCGCCAGTATTGGCACTCAATTGTTGTTCAAAGGCGTAGCCTCTATCCTTGGTATAAGCATATCCGCCGTATTCAAAACTTTTAGCAGGGCTCAATAAATCTCTGGTAATAAAACTTGAAAAAAGTGGGTTCAATAAATCTTTGGAAATAGCCTCTACTGCTTGTGGCGAGTTGCGTACCCTGCTGCCTTTTTCGGCATCTTGCTGGTATAGGGCTCGGTAATAACTAACGCCCAACATTCCGCCAGATGCTCCTGTAATCAAGGCAGTTTTTTGCATCAGTTTTCCCTCAAAAACAGCATCTAGCTGCTGTAGCACTTGCATAGTAAAGCTAGCACTACGGGCACCACCGCCACTTACATTAACTACGTACAGCGTGGGTAAACTATCGGTTTGTAATTTTTTCCAAGCGGTTAATCGTTTTTCATAGTGTTGTAAATCGGCCTTTATGTTTTCCTCACTAGCTAGTGCACTAATGGTATGTTTTTCATACATAAAATGGTTGGCATAGTTTAATCCGTAGGCCTTGTTTCTGGTATCTAACACATTGTATTGGTACAAAATATTTACAAAGGCATAGGCCACCAAGGCTACTACCAAACTCCAGCTTCTAAAAAACGTAGCTACCGCACCACTAATGGCTACTAAAATGGCTAAAAACAAAGCAATGCTTGCAGCGGCAGGCACCTGAAAAATGGGGTTTTCTAAAAACAGTCCTACACTAAGCAAGCCGGCTATAGCCAGTAAAATACCTACCACAGCGGCTACATGGTGGCGTTTAAAAACAGCATCTAAAAAAGCCTCGCTGTAATGCCGTACATCTCTAGGTTTACGCAGTTTTAATCGGGCACTTAAAAACCATCGTACCGGCAGTTCGGTTTGTGTGGCGGGTAAAGGGTTTTCTTTTTCAGCCAAAAAATACTGCACATTGGCCGTATCTATCACAGTGGCCATAGTACGGTAAATGGTTTTATCCGCCGAAAAAAAGTATACAAAACTTATTACAAAACCTACCACCAAACCCCCTAAAAAGCCACCTAGTAAACTAATAAAATAAAAAGTGTACACCAGCTCCTGGTACCGTACATACTGCCATGCATGCACCGCATAGTACACCAAAAAGGCTAGCGGAATAAGGGCATTGTTGATACAATATTTTAAAAATGGCTGGGCTGTAGTAGCTAAAAACCCAATGCGTTTATAGTGTAAAATAAACGTAGTAATGTTCCAGCACATAATAAATACCGATACCGCTAACCCCACCATAAAAGTGCTAAGCCACCAAACTTTACCTAAATATTCTGGGTATAAAAACAAACTATTAGCACCGTAGCTAAGCATAAAGCTACCACCCACCACGGCAAATAAAAGCCACCAAAGCAGCAGCAGCACCTGAAACTTGCGTAGGTGCAATAGTACCAGCTGTACAGGAAACGAAAACCATATACCTTTTAGTACTTGCATGCCTTACGTTATGCTTTGTAATATAATCACAAAACTTACCTACTCCGCTGCTATTAAATGTTAAAAGTTTTACGGTGGTGCTGGCACAGTCCATACTGCTCTATGGCTTGCCTATGCTGTAAGGTGCCGTACCCTTTGTTTTGCAGCCAACCGTACATAGGAAATTCCTGGTGCAGCTGCTGAATATATTCATCTCTAGCGGTTTTGGCTAAAACACTGGCTGCTGCTATACTTGCGTACAATCCATCGCCCTGTACTATACAAGTATGTGGTATAAAGGGGTACGGTATAAACCTATTACCATCTACCAATAAAGAGTGTGGTTTTACCGTAAGTTCATCTATACATTGGTGCATAGCCATGATACTGGCTTTTAAAATATTGTGCTGCTCAATAAACGCTACCGATTTAGCACAAATACTGTAGGCCAATGCCGCTTGTTTAATTACGGGTACCAAGGCAAGCCGCTGAGCTTCGGTTAATTTTTTACTATCGTTTAGTAGTGGGTGCTCAAAGGTTTTAGGAAGTATTACAGCCGCCGCAAAAACAGGACCCGCATAGCAGCCACGGCCAGCTTCGTCTAAGCCCGCTTCCAGTACTTGGGGTTGTTTATTATAAAACGATGCTAACATGTTGGTTTTATTAGCTACTTGCTGTACAAACTAACTACTTTTGCTGTACAATAGTAAAGTATATGCAAGGTTATATTAAATACACTTGGTTTGTTTTGATATTTGTTTTTGTAGTTATACTTGCGGGTGGTTTAGTGCGTATGACGCAGAGTGGAATGGGCTGCCCCGACTGGCCCACGTGTTTTGGGAAATGGATACCACCTACTAGTGCCGACCAGCTGCCCCCCGATTTTGAAAAATACCTCCGTCAGCAGGATATTGACCATACCTTTAATGTGTACCACACTTGGATAGAATATTTAAACCGTTTAGCGGGTGCCTTATTGGGCCTGTTTATACTTATACATGTAGGTTATACGTTAAAGCTTTTTTGGAAAACCAATAAAACGGTGGTAGCCTGGAGTGTAGGCCTGTTATTGCTTACAGGCTTTCAAGGCTGGCTGGGTAAAAAAGTGGTAGACCATAATTTAGCCGTAGTAAAAATTACTATACACATGCTGGTGGCCTTGGTAATAGCCGCCATTCCGCTGATTATTTTGCATATAGTTAAGCCCGCTACAGCACGGGTAAACAAGGTTTTGCTATGGCTTACCAATGCGGCCATACTGCTGGTGATAGCACAAATAGTAATAGGTACCGATGTACGGGAACAAATAGATGAAATAAGCAAAGCCTACCATTATGAACACCGGGAAGCTTGGATAGCCCCGCTGAACAACCTATTTGTGGTGCATAAAATATCTGCCTTTGCCGTAACAGGCTTGTGCATTTATTTATTTTTTCAATTGTTGGCCGTGCCGGGTATGGCCAAACAAGCTTTTTTGCTATTGGCTACATTGTTAGGCGCTATGGCCATGGGTTTAATTATGGCTTATATACAAATGCCTGCCTTTGCCCAGCCTAGTCATTTACTACTAAGCAGCATACTCATTATAGTATTGCTAAGTATAAGGCTACACCTGCAGCCACGTTTATAATAGGGCTAGTATTTTGGTTAAATAACTAGCATCTACCTCATCAAAAACGCTGTAGGAAGCAGCATCCACATCTAACACACCCAGTATTTCACCATTTTTTTGCCATGGCAGCACTATCTCACTTAGGCTAGCACTGCTACAGGCTATATGCCCCGGAAAAGCATGTACATCGGGCACTATTTGTATGCTATTGGTAGCCCAGCTGGTGCCACAAACGCCACGGCCTTTCTTAATTCTGGTACAGGCTACCGGCCCTTGAAACGGTCCTAAAACCAACTCCTCTGGGGTATCTACCAAATAAAACCCAACCCATAACCAGCCAAACTGTTCCTTTAAAGCGGCACATACATTGGCCATATTGGCTACTATATTGCTTTCGCCGTGCAGTAAAGCTTCTATTTGGGGTAATAAATTCCTGTACTGTTCCTCCTTGGTTCCTTGCACTATAGTTAAATCGTCTGCCATGGTTATTTAGGTTTGTATTTTGCTTCGTCAAAAATTTGTTTAGCGGGTGTATATAATAATTTTTCTAGGGAGCTGGTATTGGTTTTTTCCATCCAGCGCTGTACTATTTTAAACCCTACATATTTTCCAATATTTCCCGGTGCACCTTCACCCAAAGCTTCGGTTTTTGGTCCGTCATTTACATAATCTCTTAGTAAAAACGCATCCGATTTGTACAGCAAATCATTCTGCACAAAAAAGGCCCAAATGGTTCCCTCATGCTCCTCACAGCCTTCCCACTGCCGCTGGGTGTAGCCACTTATAATACTATCCGGCGTGGTAGGTAGGCACATTTGCAAGGCGTACATTTTTTTACCTTGTTCTATCATTTGCTCGTATAAAGGTTTGCCTGTGGTATTCAGCGGGTGAATATCTTCCAGTACATTTTGTATACAGTTCACAGCCAAGTAATCCATAGAAAACCTACGCGACTGGTATGCAGGATAAATTTCTTTGAAAAAATCATTGGCATAAAACCTACTTTGTTGGCCCAAATAAAGCTGTAAACCCACGGCTAAGCCACTGGTAGTAAGTACGGTACTATACCCTTCCATAGGGCCTATAAATGTGTAAAGCTTGGTAGGTACTGTATACTTAGGAAAATAATATTTTATATATCGTAGCCCTTGTTTTAGTTGGGTTAAAGGCAGCTCGGTAAATTGTTTTTGTACCGTATCAAACATGGGTTTGTAAGCAGCCGTAAAAAGCTCTAAACCCTTTACCACACTATCTTTTGCTGGCGGCAAGGCTAATAAATTGAACAAATAATCGTTTACAAATGCTCCGTGTTTTTGCTGCAATAGCTGTATAGTTTGCTCTGTAGTGGGTGCCGGGCTATTAAACACTTCCTGCTCAAACCTTACCACTTGTAGGTTTACTTGAATATGATCTACATCGGGTGCTTTACGTGCTTGCTTACAGCCTATGGCTAAAAGCCCTAATAGTATAGTAACTATAATACCTTGCCTCATGGCACAAAGTAAGTAAACTAGTAGGTAATAATGCAAGCATAGTTGTAAACCATATTTTACCGATTTTTACCGCATGAAAATTTGGATTGCCCAGCAAAACTATCACATAGGAAACTTTGAAGCCAACACACAAAAAATAATTGCGGCCATACAGCAAGCGGAAGCTGCAGGAGCACAGTTAGTATTGTTTAGCGAGCTATGTATATGTGGCTACCCACCCAGAGATTTTTTAGAGTTTGAAAACTTTTTGGAGCAATGTACCCAAAGCTTGGAAGCACTTTTACCCTACACAAAAAACATCGGCGTATTAGTAGGTGCACCTGCAAAAAATACACAACCGTTGGGTAAGGATTTGTTCAATGCAGCGTACTATTTATACCAAGAAAAAATACAGCAAGTAATACACAAAACCTTATTACCTACTTACGATGTGTTTGATGAGTACCGCTATTTTGAACCCGCCTTTGAATGGCAAATAATACAGCACCAAGGCACCCGCATAGCCGTTACTATCTGTGAAGATGTGTGGAACCTAGGCGAAAATCCTTTGTACCGTATTTGTCCGCTCGATAAGCTTCTACCACAGCAGCCGCAAATCATTGTAAACCTAAGTGCATCTCCGTTTGATTATACCCACCATGAAGATAGATTGGCCATACTCAAAGCCAATGTTAGCAAGTATCAGCTGCCCTTTGTGTATTGTAATACCGTGGGTAGCCAAACCGAAATTGCGTTCGATGGTGGTTCGTTAGCTTTTGATAAAGCGGGTAATGTTTGTGCCCAGTTAGCCACCTTTACCGAGGATGCTGCTTTGGTTGAAATTTTACCCGATGGTAGCATTACCAATCCTATTGTTATACCGGCAGCACAGTTGCCCCAGCAGGAGCTACAGCCTGCTACTTTACAGCCTACCTTACATATAGAAAAAGTATACCAAGCATTGGTACTAGGCATACAAGATTATTTTCAGAAAATGGGTTTCACAAAGGCCATCTTAGGTAGTAGTGGTGGTATAGATAGTGCAGTGGTGTTAGCCATTGCCTGCCAAGCTTTGGGCCCTCAAAATGTTACCGCTGTTTTGCTACCATCGCAGTACAGTAGTGAACATAGCATTACCGATGCTGAGCTGCTAAGTAAGCAATTAGAAAACCCGTATTACACCATCCCCATACAGCCCAGTTTTGATACTTTATTGCAAACGGTACAGCCCCATTTTAACAACCTACCTTTTTCTTTAGCGGAGGAAAATATGCAGAGCCGCCTGCGTGGAAATATTCTCATGGCTTTGAGCAATAAGCATGGCTATATACTATTAAATACTAGCAACAAAAGCGAGCTAAGCACTGGCTACGGCACGCTCTACGGCGATATGGCAGGTGGAATTAGTGTGCTGGGCGACTGCTATAAAACACAAGTGTATGCTTTAGCCAAATACATAAACCGAGAAAGGGAAATAATACCAAACAACATTTTGGAAAAAGCACCTAGTGCGGAGTTACGACCCAACCAAAAAGATAGCGATAGCCTGCCCGACTATGATATTTTGGATGCTATTTTATACCAATACATAGAACATAGAAAAGGCCCAGAGCAAATAATAGCCCAAGGTTTTGATGCCGCTTTGGTACACAAAACCTTGCAAATGGTGAACCGAAATGAGTATAAACGAAACCAGTTTTGCCCCATTATTCGGGTATCGCCCAAGGCTTTTGGCGTGGGTAGGCGTATGCCCATAGTAGGAAAATATTTGGGGTAACCTATACTGCCCATCATCATGATTCATACATAATTTAAAACATATTTATATGGAAGCTACCCAGTTTAATGCGGCCACGGTAAAAAATATTCTGTTCGATTTTGGGGGCGTTTTTATTGATGTAGATTACCAGCGTACCAGCCAGGCATTTAGCCAATTAGGGGTAACCAATTTCGATGAATTGTATGCTCAACATCACGCCAATCCGTTGTTTGAACAGTTAGAAAAAGGCGAAGTATCACCCACGGCTTTTTTTGAATTCTTTCGGTCGGCCACGGGTTTACCCCTCAGCAATAAAGCTATTACCACCGCTTGGAATGCCATGTTAGGCAGCTACCGCATCAGCAGTTTACAGTGGTTACAAACCATCCGTAGCCAATACCGCATTTATTTATATTCTAATACCAATGCTATTCACCACGCAAGTTTTACCGCCAGTTTTGAGCAGCAATTTCCCGGTAAGCGGTTCGATGATTTTTTTGTAAAAGCCTACTATAGCCATACCTGTGGTTTTCGTAAACCATACCCAGCATCGTACACCAAGTTATTACAGCAGGAAGGGCTATTGGCACACGAAACCGTGTTTATCGATGATACTTTGGTAAACATACAAGGGGCCGCTGCGGCAGGCTTACAAACCATTCATTTACAACCCCAAACATGGGTAGAGCATTGCCAATTATAGGTTTTTTATAACACCCTAACCGCAATTTTTAGTGCAATATTGTTACATTTACCACCATCTGTAATTACAACGATTGAAGTATATGAAATATCCGGAACGCTTGTTTGATGTCATTGATTTTCAATTAAAAAACTTTCCTAAGCAGGATATGTTTGCCGCCAAGGTAAACGGCGTGTGGGAAAAACATAGCACGGAAAGTGTTCAAAAAATTACCACTGCTTTTGCCGCTGGGTTGGTAAAACTGGGTGTTTCACCCAACGATTTTTCCGATGAAGGCGTAGATAAAATTGGCATCATCAGCAATAATCGCCCCGAGTGGATGTTTACCGATTTGGCCGTTCAGCAAACCGGTGCCGTTTTGGTACCTATTTACCCCACCACCAGCGAGCCCGAAATACAGTTTATTTTAAATGATGCCTTGGTAAAATACTTGTTTGTGGCGAATGCCGATTTACTGGCCAAAATAAAACGAGTAGCACCGTATGTGCCTAGTTTAAAAGGCATTTACACCTTTGATGTAATTGCGGGTGAACAACACTGGACCGAAGTAGGCAAACTGGCCGATGAACTATCGCACCAGCAACTAACCCAAATAAAACAGCAAATTAGCAAACAGCATTTAGCTACCATTATTTACACATCGGGCACCACCGGTACGCCCAAGGGTGTAATGCTTACGCACAATAATATCAGCGCTAACGTGGTAAATAGCAAAGCTAGTTTTCCGTTTGAAGATGCTCCGCAGGATAAGGTGTTGAGCTTTTTACCCCTGAACCATATTTTCGAAAAAATGGTTACCTACATTTATTTGTTCAGCGGCATCAGCATTTACTATGCGGAAAGCATGGAAACTATTGGCGATAACATTCGAGAAGTGCAGCCCAATGGCTTTAGCACCGTACCTCGATTACTAGAAAAGGTGTTTGAAAAAATTATGGCCAAAGGTCAAGAACTAACGGGCGTAAAACGCAACTTATTTTTCTGGGCAGTAAAATTGGCGGAAAAGTACGATAACCGTATTAGTGGCGGTGCATGGTACAACCTGCAATTGGCCATTGCCAATAAACTCATATTTAGCAAATGGCGGGAAGCTTTAGGTGGCAATATTAAGTTTATAGTTACCGGTGGTGCCGCCTGCCAGGAAAAGCTTTTAAGAATATTTAATGCAGCCAAAATACCCGTGTACGAAGGCTATGGCCCTACGGAAAATAGTCCGGTTATTTGTGTAAACCGCAAAGCGGCCGGCGGCCAAAAATTTGGCACCGTAGGCCCGCCCATACAAGGTGTAAACCTAAAATTTGCCGATGATGGTGAAATTTTAGTAAGCGGCGAAAGTGTAATGAAAGGTTACTACAAACGCCCCGATTTAACTGCCGAAACCGTGATTGATGGTTGGTTACACACAGGCGATATAGGAGTAAAGGAAGATGATTATTATATCAAAATCACCGATCGTAAAAAGGAACTTCTAAAAACCAGTGGTGGTAAATACGTGGCACCACAGCCCATAGAAAATAAACTAAAGGAAAGTTTATTAGTAGAGCAAGCCATAGTAATAGGTAACGATGAAAAATTTGTAGCCGCCCTAATAGTGCCATCGTTTGCTAGCTTGGCTACCTGGATGAAGCTACACGATTTAACGTTCACCACTCCGGAGGAAGCCATTGCCAACCCTAGGGTGATAGCCAAATTCCAGGAAATTATTGATACTTTAAACCCACAGTTTAACCACGTAGAGCAGATTAAGAAATTTGAATTATTACCTACCGAGTGGAGCGTGGATGGTGGTGAAATGACACCAAAACTGAGCGTAAAACGTAAGGTGGTAATGGAAAAATACAAGCAATACGTAGAAAAAATTTATAAAAACTAAAACAAGCAAACAAACCATACACATGAGTTACATTACAAGGGTACATGCCCGCCAAATTTTAGACAGTCGCGGTAACCCCACCGTGGAAGTAGATGTTTTAACGGAAAATGGGCACTTGGGGCGTGCAGCCGTACCAAGCGGTGCTAGCACAGGTATACATGAAGCCGTAGAATTACGCGATAACGATAAAAGCGTTTATTTGGGCAAAGGCGTTTTACAAGCGGTTCAAAATGTAAACGAGGTGATTGCCGACCAATTATTGGGCTGGGATGTGAACGACCAAGTAGGCATAGACCAAAAATTATTGGCCTTAGATGGTACCGATAACAAAAGTAAATTAGGTGCCAATGCCACCTTGGCTGTATCTATGGCTGTGGCAAAAGCAGCTGCTTTAGAAAGTAATTTGCCACTATATCGCTACTTAGGTGGTGTAAACGCTAGCTTACTGCCTATACCCCTAATGAATATTTTAAATGGTGGTGCACATGCCGATAATAAAATTGATTACCAAGAGTTTATGATAGTTCCTGTAGGTGCTAGCAGTTTTAGCGAAGGCCTACGCTGGGGTGTAGAAGTGTTTCACCACTTAAAATCGGTTTTGAAAAAGAAAGGATATAGCACCAATGTGGGCGATGAAGGTGGTTTTGCACCCGATATTCAAAGCAATGAAGAAGCTATTGAAACCGTTTTACAAGCCATTGAAGCAGCTGGCTACAAACCAGGTGAACAAATAGCCATAGCCCTAGATGCTGCTAGCAGCGAAATGTATAAGGACGGTAAATACGTATTTCATAAAAGCGATGGTAAAGTACTTACCAGCGATGAAATGGTAGCCTATTGGGCAGAGTGGGTAAGCAAATACCCCATAGTTAGTATAGAAGATGGTATGGCCGAGGAAGACTGGGACGGCTGGAAAAAAATGACCGAAGTATTGGGTAACAAATGCCAGCTGGTAGGCGACGATTTATTTGTAACCAATACCAAGATTTTAAAACGCGGTATCGATACAGGTACTGCCAACAGCATTTTAATTAAAGTAAACCAAATAGGTACCGTAACAGAAACCATTAATGCGGTGCAAATGGCTCAAAATGCTGGTTATACCACCATTATGAGTCACCGTAGCGGTGAAACAGAAGATACCACTATTGCCGATTTAGCGGTGGCCCTTCGTTGTGGTCAAATCAAAACCGGTAGTGCTAGTCGTACCGATAGAATGGCTAAGTACAATCAATTGATTCGTATTGAGGAGCAATTGGGCCAAACAGCTGGTTACCCTGTAGCCAAAGCAGTTTATAACAAATAAGTTCTAGCAAATACTAGTAAAAAGCCTCCTAAAACGCAGTTTTCAGGAGGCTTTTTTTATAGGGTTATTGCCCAATTATGGGTTCAAAATAAGTTTCTCCAGTACGGGAGCAAAATGGGCATGTTCCAGCGCCAATACTTTTTTAGCTACATCCGCCGCCGTATCGGTTGCCAGTACTTCACAAGTTTTTTGTAGCAAATGCTTGCCATGGTCGTACACCTCATCCACCAAATGTATCGTTATACCCGTTTCGGTTTCCGCGTTGGCTACTACGGCTTGGTGTACATGCATACCGTACATACCCTTGCCACCGTATTTGGGCAGCAATGCCGGGTGAATATTTACTATTTTTTCAGGAAAAGCTTGTACCAAATAAGCAGGAATTTGTTTCAAAAAACCCGCCAGGGCTATATAGTTTATGTGGTGCAGCCCTAGTAAACCCAACATTTTTTCAGGGTTTTGCAAGCATTGTGGCGTTATAATATGGGAAGGTATCTTATGTTTTTGGGCGTGTAGCAATACGCCAGCATCGGCTTTGTTACACACTACCAAAGCTATTTTTATGGAGCTATGGCTGGCAAAATATTCCATTATTTGTAAGGCATTGCTACCGCCGCCCGAGGCGAAAATGGCCAAATATTGCATTATGGTTTCTTTCCTGTTAGTTTAAGTAATACCCTGTGTAAATAGTTTTTAAAAAACCGAAACTGCCCTAGCGGTATGCTTACGGTTAACACACACAAGGGCCACAACAGGGTAACTATTACAAAGTACAGCACCCAGTAAACTACTCCTCGTTCTATGGCTAGTTCATCTAAAATTAGTTTTCCTAATCTGCCGCAGGCCGAACCGCCAATAGCAAATGTGCACAGAACTAGCACGAAAGCTGTTCCGCTTATGCCCCATTTTTCTTGCAATTTCTTAAACATAACGCAAAGGTGCATTTTAAAATGCTACGGAAATGTAACATTTATTTACTGCTTACCTCTGTGGTAAAAAACAGTCATTCCTAAGTATTTGTGCTTAAACAGTTGCAAGTAAAAGGTTAAACTCCTAAATTCATCTAAAAAACTCTATTATAAATTATTGATAATCAATGCATTAGCATTATTAAAAAAATTAGCTAACACTTGCTGTTTTGTCAATGCCGTGTCATATTTTTGCAGCCATTAAGAGATATTTTTCCACATTCCAACAATAGAATTGTGAATATGAACTATCGCCTCGGTAACAAAATTTTTCAGCTGTTTTTCATTGCAGTTGCTTTTTTCGGCAGCGTGTTTACCCAAGTGGCTTATGGCCAGGATGGTAAAGCATTGTTTTCTCAAAACTGTGCTTCTTGTCACGCTATCAATAAAGATTTAACTGGTCCTGCGTTAGCTGGTGTAGAAGATCGTTGGCCCGATCAAAAAATGTTATATGCTTGGATACGTAATAGCCAAGCCGTTATTAAAAGTGGCTATCCACGTGCAGTAGAAGTGTACAATCAGTGGAACAAAGTAGCCATGAACCAGTTTCCTAACCTAACCGATGCGGAAATTGCTTCATTATTAAAGTACATCAATGAGGAAGCTGCTAAAAAAGCTGCCGGCCCTGCTGTTACAGTAGGTGGTGGCGACGATCCAAATGCTGCCAAAGCATCTGGACAAGACAGTACCTTATTATATGGTATACTTACTTTGGTGTTAGCTGTAGTAGCCCTAGTGTTATTACAAGTAAACAGCAATTTGAAGAAGTTAACCGACGATAAAGAAGGCGTAGTTCGTTTAGAACCAGTTCCTTTTTGGAGAAATAAAACCTATATCGCTTTTCTAACAGTGATATTGTTTATGGTGGGTGGCTACCTTACTACAAAGGGAGCTATCAATTTAGGTAGAAACAAAAACTACACACCAGAGCAGCCCATTTTCTACTCACACAAAGTGCACGCTGGTGCTAACCAAATTAACTGTTTGTATTGCCACGGCGGTGCAGAACAAGGTAAGCATGCCAATATTCCTAGCGTAAACGTGTGTATGAACTGTCACACTGCTATCAACGAATACAATGGTGAAAAATTGTATACAGCCGATGGTGTAGAGGTAGATGGTACAGCCGAAATTCAAAAATTATACAAGTACGCAGGTTTTGAACCAGGTAAACCTTGGGACCCAACTAAAGCAAAACCAATAGAGTGGGTAAAAATTCACAACTTGCCCGATCACGTATATTTTAACCACGCTCAGCACGTAAAAGCGGGTAAAGTAGCCTGTCAAACTTGCCATGGCGAAATCAATAAAATGGGTGAAGTATACCAGTTTGCCGATTTAAGTATGGGATGGTGCGTAAACTGTCACCGTGAAACTAAAGTTCAGTTTAACGACAATGGTTTCTACAGCATTTACGAAAAATACCATGCCGATTTAAAGAGCGGTAAGTTAGACAGCACTAAAGGCATCACCGTAGAAAAAGTAGGTGGTACTGAGTGTCAAAAATGTCACTATTAATATTATATAGAGATTCGATTTTTTCATATATTCTATACAAATCCGTGCCGTTTGGCGGCGAGGAGAAAAAATAAAATATGGAGCATAACAAGCCTTGGCAAAGTTTTGGGGAGTTAACCAACTCTGAAGCGTATCAGAAAAGTGTAAAGGACGAGTTTAAAGAAGATTTGCCTTTTGAAAATGCCGATAATGGCTTTTTGCAAGCGGCAACCCCAAGAAGAGACTTTTTAAAATATGTAGGTTTTAGCACCGCAGCAGCAGCTATAGCAGCTAGCTGTGAAGTACCGGTGAAAAAAGCTATTCCTTTTGCTAACAAGCCTGAAGAAGTAGTGCCGGGTGTAGCTAACTACTATGCTACCACTTATGTACAAGATGGTGATGTAGTAAGCGTAATAGCCAAAGTAAGAGATGGCCGCCCTATTAAATTAGAAGGTAACGATGTATGCCCTGTAACTGCAGGTGGTACCAGTGCCCGTGTACAAGCCAGTGTGCTCGATTTATATGATACAGCTCGTATCCGTTTTCCGTTAATGGATGGTAAGGAAAGTACTTTTGAGGCAGTAGATAAAGCAGTAGCTGCCAGCCTTAGTAGCGGTGCAGTAATTGTTACCAGCACCATCAACTCACCTACCACTAAAGAAGTAGTAGCTCAGTTTTTAGCCAAATATCCTGGTAGCCGCCACGTAACTTACGATGCCATTAGCTATTCAGGTATTTTACAGGCCAATGCCGCTACTTACGGTAAACAAGCGATTCCGAATTATCGATTTGATAATGCCAAAGCCATTGTAAGTATCAGTGCCGATTTTTTAGGTACTTGGCTTAACCACGTGGAGTATGCTAAGCAATACGCAAAAGGCAAGAAGATAGATGAGAAGAACCCTACTATGAGCAAGCATATTGCCTTTGAAACGGTAGCTAGCTTAACGGGTGGAAATGCCGACGATAGATTTTTATACAAACCAAGCCAAACAGCCGCTGTAGTAAAAGCCTTGTACGCAGCAGTAACTGGCGGTACAGTAACTGGCATCGAAGATACCAAATTGAAAGAAGGTATTGAAAAAGCTGCAAAAGCTTTATTGGCTGCCAAAGGTGCTGCATTAGTAGTAGCAGGTAGCAACGATACCAATGTACAAATAGTAGTAAACGGAATTAATGAAGCATTGCAAGCGGGTGGAAACACCATCGACTGGAGTGCTCCTTTACAAATACGCCAAGGTGTAGACAGCGATTTTGCCAAGTTGGTAGATGAAATGAATGCTGGCGCCGTGCGTACCATCTTCTTTTACGGTGCAAACCCAGCCTACACTTGGTACGATGCCGAGAAGTTTAAAGCAGGTTTAGCCAAAACATCTATGAGCGTTTCCTTTAACTGGAAGGAAGATGAAACTACACAGCTATGTAAAGTAGCGATACCAGATCATCATTTCTTAGAAAGCTGGGGCGATGCCGAAGTAAAAGCAGGCTATATTTCATTATTGCAGCCTACTATTTACCCATTATTTAAAACCCGTCAGTTCCAAGATACTTTGTTAAAGTGGAGTGGTTCTGCCGTAGATTATGTTACTTATCTTAAAAATTACTGGTCTACCAAATTAGGCGGTATCACTGCTTGGGACGAAGCCTTGCAAACAGGTGTTATTGTCCCTGCTAGTGCTACATTAGCCGGTGCCAGTTTTAACAGTGCCGCAGTAGCTACTGCTTTAGGTGCATTAAGTGCATCAAAAGCCGGTAAATACGAATTGGTATTGTACCAAAAAGTAGGTTTAGCCGCTGGGCATGGTGCTAATAACCCATGGTTACAGGAGTTGCCAGATCCGGTAACAAAAGCTACTTGGGATAACTATATCATTGTATCGCCTACACTTGCTAAATCGTTGTTGAAAATCGATTTAACCAATGGTGGTCAGGCCGATGCTTATGAAACACAGCCAGCTAAAAAAGTAGTAAAACTTACGTCTAACGGTAAATCCATCAGTTTACCTGTATTAATTATACCGGGTACTGAGGCTAACACCGTAGGTATAGCAGTTGGGTACGGTCGTACTGAAAAATACGGTCGTGCAAGTGCAGGTGTTGGTAAAAATGCTTATGTATTGAGCCAACTTATTAATGGCAATATTGCTTTTGAGAGCACCGATGTACAATTAGAATTACAAGCAGAAACATACAAAGTAGGTTTAACCCAAACCCACAACACCTACGATACCGAGCAAGGTAACCGTACTGAGGTGATGAAGGAAATGACCTTTGCTGCTTATAAACATAACCCAGCCGAGATTAGAGAAGAGCGTGACAAGGAATTAAAACCTTGGGGCGGCTTGGAAAAATTTGAAAGTCAAGGTACCATTTACCCTGTGTACGACAGGCCAGGTGTGAAATGGGGTATGAGCATAGATTTGAATGCATGTAATGGTTGCGGCGCTTGCGTAGTAGCTTGTAATGCTGAAAATAACGTAGCAGTAGTAGGAAAAAGCGAAGTAGTACGTGGCCATGAAATGCATTGGTTACGTATAGATAGATACTACAGCGGTAGCTTGGAAAACCCTAAAGTGGTGTTCCAGCCGCTAATGTGCCAACACTGCGATAACGCACCTTGCGAAAACGTTTGTCCGGTAGCTGCTACTAACCACAGCAGTGAAGGTATTAACCAAATGACCTACAACCGTTGTATTGGTACAAGATATTGTGCTAACAACTGTCCGTATAAAGTGCGTCGTTTTAACTGGGCCGATTACAATGGTTCCGACAGTTTTGCTGACAACCAAAAGAGTATTTTGGATGATAGCGTGATGATGATGAACGACGATTTAACCCGTATGGTATTAAACCCAGATGTTACTGTACGTGCTCGTGGTGTGATTGAAAAATGTAGCTTCTGCTTCCAGCGTTTACAGGAAGGTAAATTGAAAGCGAAAAAGGAAAGTCGCCCATTAGAAACTGGTAAAGATGGTAAGTGGGATTTACAGGTAGCTTGCCAGCAGGCTTGTGCGGCCGATGCTATTGTGTTTGGTAATGCCAACGATAAGCACAGTGCTATTACCATGCACCGCACTACCAACGGAAACCGTTTGTTCTCCTCATTAGAAATGTTGCACGTATTACCAAACGTAACTTACTTAGCCAAAGTAAGAAACACTTTTGATGAAGGAACACATCATACCGCAGAAAAGCCAAAAGCACCTGCAGCAGCACACTAATAGGGTTTGAAAAAAATAATAGAAGTAGAGAACGTTTATAATTAATTGTACAAGAAATGCATTTAAAGTACGAATCGCAACTGAGAGAGCCTTTGGTGTATGGTGATAAAACGTACCATCAGGTAACGGAGGATATCATTCGCCCTATTGAGGCTAAACCTACCAAACTTTGGTATGTAGGCTTTTACATTTCAGTAGCCCTGCTTATGTTTGGGGTTTACAGTGTATACCGTGAGGTAACCTACGGTATTGGTCAGTGGAACCTAAATAAAACCATTGGTTGGGGTTGGGATATCACCAACTTCGTATGGTGGGTAGGTATCGGTCACGCTGGTACACTAATTTCTGCCATCTTGTTGCTATTCCGCCAAGGTTGGAGAACAGGTGTAAACCGTGCTGCAGAAGCCATGACCATTTTTGCCGTTATGTGTGCGGGCCAGTTTCCTATTTTCCACATGGGCCGTGTATGGATGGCGTTCTTTGTACTTCCTTATCCTAACAGCCGTGGTCCATTATGGGTAAACTTTAACTCACCACTATTGTGGGATGTGTTTGCGATATCTACTTATTTCACGGTATCGTTATTGTTCTGGTACAGTGGTTTGTTGCCAGATTTTGCTACTGTACGTGACCGTGCAAAAACTAAGTTGAGAAAATTATTGTATGGTATGGCCGCCTTTGGGTGGACGGGTAGTACCAAACACTGGCAGCGTCATGAAAGTTTGAGTTTAGTATTGGCTGGTTTAAGTACCCCGCTGGTATTATCGGTACACACTATTGTATCGTTCGACTTTGCTACCTCGGTAATTCCTGGTTGGCACACCACCATTTTCCCTCCTTACTTCGTAGCAGGTGCCATCTTCTCTGGTTTTGCCATGGTGCAAACCCTAATGTTGATGGTTCGCCACATATTTAATTTGAAAGATTATATTACCATTGGCCACATTGAAGCCATGAACAAGGTAATAGTATTAACAGGTTCTATAGTAGGTATAGCTTATATCACGGAGCTTTTCATGGGTTGGTATAGCCAAAACAAATACGAAGCCTACACCTTTATGTACAGCCGAGCTTATTTATTTAGCCCATACGGTTGGAGCTATTGGGGTATGATGGCTTGTAACGTATTAAGTCCACAAATTTTCTGGTTCCGCAAAATGCGTAGAAACGTGTTTGTTACCTTCTTTATGAGCATCATCGTAAATATTGGTATGTGGTTCGAGCGTTTTGTAATTATTGTAACCTCTTTGTACCGTGATTATTTACCAAGTAGCTGGAGCGTTTACTACAGCCCTACCATTTGGGAAATAGGCTTCTATGCAGGTACATTCGGTTTGTTCTTTACATGCTTCTTCTTATTCTCCAAATACTTCCCTGTAATTGCAGTAGCGGAAATTAAGTATGTATTGAAAACCACGGGTGAAAATTACAAGGCCGATATGAAGAAGCAAGAAGTAATGAAGGCCGATGAGTTTGCCCACGAATATGCTCACTAATCACAAAATTTTTGAACGCTTTTAGAATAATTTATGGCAAAGAAAAAATTTATTGTAGGCTGCTTTGATACGGAGGATACACTTTTTCCTGCGGTAAAAAAAGTACGCATGGCGGGCTACAAACTACACGACATTTATACACCGTTCCCCGTGCACGGCTTAGATCATGCCATGGGTTTGCGTGAAACTAGCTTACACACTGCAGGTTTTATTTACGGTATTACCGGTACTACTACCGCACTAAGCTGTATAAGCTGGATTTTTACCAAAGATTGGCCATTAAACATTGGTGGTAAACCACATTTTGCTTTGCCAGCTTGGATACCTATTATGTTTGAATTAACGGTATTGTTTGCCGCCGTAGGTATGGTACTTACTTTTTGCTACTTGTGCCAGTTAGCACCGTTTGTAAAAAAGCACCATTTTCATGCAAGGGCTACCGATGATTTATTTGTAATGGTAATAGAAGCTACAGAGAAAACAAACGAGGCCGATACTTTGGCATTTTTGCAAGCCAATGGTGCTGTAGAGACCAATGTACAAATAGCCGAGCCAGGATGGTGGTTTGGACGATACGATAAGGAACAACAATTAATTAACGAGTCAGTAGTGGTAGCACACTAATTTATAGTAAGATGAGAAAATTAACTTTTATAGCTTGTTGCGTAGTTGGTTCGGTGTTAGTTGGGTGCGATAGCGTACAGAGAACACCTAACGATACTTATATGCCAGATATGGCTTACAGCCGTTCCTACGAAACATATGCTGATCATAGTAATTTGGCCGAAAAAGGAATTTCTTATAACAATCAGCCTGTAGCTGGAACCGTAGCCCGTGGAAGTGATTTACCTTTCCATATTCCGATGGATGCTGTAGGCGATACCGCAAACTATGTAGCTTCTAAAGCTGTAAAAAGTCCGGTATTATCACTTACCGATGCTCAATTGAAGGAAGCAGAGCGTTTGTATTTAATTAACTGTGGTATTTGCCACGGAGCTAAGCTAGATGGTAACGGTCCATTGTACAAAGATGGTAATGGTCCGTACCCTGCTAAACCCGCTACTTTGGTAGGCGATGCTAAGTATGAGAATATGCCTGAAGGTCAAATGTTCTACTCGCTTACTTATGGTAAAAACTTAATGGGTAGTTACGCTGCTCAATTGAATAGAAAGCAACGTTGGGATATCATTTACTACATTAAAGTAAAGCAGGGTAAAATAGGTACAGCAGCACCCGCCGCTACCAACGATAGCACTGCTATGGCAAAAAAATAAGATAAACAGTTACAACTAATAACGATCATAAACGAACACAATGGGAGCAGTTAAAACACAGTTCGAAATGCCGTCCAAAATGAAAACTTGGTCGCTGGCACTTATAGGAATTGGTGCAGCGGCAGTTATTTTAGGGTTGGTTACCAAGGGCTTTAGTAAAGATGAGCATGCCGTAGCGGAGTTTTGGGGCACGCTTATGTACAATAGTATATTTTTTACCCTTATTTGTAATGCAAGCATGTTCTTTATTTGTGTTACTACCCTTGCTTGGGGCGGCTGGCAAACCACTTTCAGAAGAGTGCCAGAAGCTATCAGCAGTTTGGTGATGGTATTAGGCCCTATTACTTTGGGTATTTTATTATACGTGGTATTTATTGGTCATAACCACCACATATATCATTGGCTAGATAAAGATGCCGTAAACGCTGATCCTATTTTGAAAGGAAAAGAAGGTTTCCTAAACAGTGGTTTTTATTTAGTGTGGACGGTATTAACCATAGGTTTATGGATGCTATTAGGTGCAAGAATGCGTAAACTGAGCAGCGAAGCCGATGAAAAGGAAATGGATGCTGTAGAAGCTAAAAGCTATATTTTAAAAAATACCGTATCTGGTGCTTTATTCCTGGTTTGGTTTGCATTGACCGTAGGTTCTACTGTGCCATGGTTATGGATGATGAGTATAGATGCACACTGGTACAGTACTATGTATAGCTGGTACACATTTGCCAGCAGCTTTGTAAGCGGTATGAGTTTGATAGCTTTATTTGTAATATTCTTGAAAAACAAGGGTTATTTAGAATATACCAACGAAGAGCATTTACACGATATTGGTAAGTTCATGTTTGCGTTCTCTGTGTTTTGGACGTACTTATGGTTCAGTCAATACATGCTTATTTGGTACGCTAACATTCCGGAGGAAACAGTTTACTTTAAGCACAGGGTACAAGGCCCTTACAAAGGCATTTTCTTCTTTAACTTAATTATCAATTTCCTTTGTCCGTTATTGATTTTAATTAAGCGTAGTGCCAAAAGAAATTACACATTGGTAACCTTTATGGCGGTGCTAATCATCTTCGGCCACTGGATAGATTTTTACCAAATGGTGATGGCTAGCATAAGCAAAGAACATGTTACCCTAGGCTGGTTAGATTTTGGAACTGCCGCATTATTTGTAGGTTTAATCATTTTCTTTACTGGTAAGGCTTTAGCAAAGAAACCTTTGGTACCAAAATACCATCCGTTTTTAAAGGAAAGTATCATTCACCACACCTAAAATTGAACAAAATAAAAGTAGTGTTAAGTGTTTAGTTAGTTTTGAACATCGCACATTATTTTTTGTTATAAAATACGATAAAATAAGTACAAATGACAACTTTTTTGATTATTGCAGTGATAGTGCTCATTTTCTTGGTAATTGTACAAATTGCCAAGGCTAGCGAGTATGTATCCGTACTTAAAGGCGAGAAAGTAGCACAACAACAAAGCAATAAAATCAATGCGTTTTTGATGATCGCATTTTTGGTATTGGGCTTAATTGGTGTTTACATCTGCAACGAAATGTACTACAAGGATACTTTGTTTCCACAAGGTTCAGCTAGTGTACAAGGCGAGAAGGTAGATAGCATGTTTATGATTACTACCGCTGTTACTGGTATTGTATTCTTAATTACCCAAATACTGTTGTTTGTATTTGCTTACAAATACCAAGAAAAAGAAAACAGAAAAGTATTTTACTTTCCTCATAACACCACCATGGAGTATATATGGACTGGTATTCCGGCCATTGCCTTGACTGTGTTAGTAGCTATAGGTTTACGTAACTGGTTTGAATTTACTAGCGAAGCTCCTAAAAACGCTATTGTAGTAGAAATAACTGGTAAGCAGTTTGGTTGGATCTATCGTTACGGAGGTAAAGATGGTATTCTTGGTAAAAAATATTACAAAAACATCGACGAAGCTGGAAGCAACCAGTTGGGTCAAATTTGGGATGACGAAGCAAACCATGATGATGTAGTTACTACACAAGCCATGTATATTGTAAAAGATCGTCCGGCCAAATTGGTAATCAACTCAAGAGACGTAATTCACGATGTGGGTTTGCCACATTTTAGAATGAAGATGGATGCTGTTCCTGGTATACCTACTACTTTATGGTTTACTCCAAAGTACACCACTAAGGAAATGAAGGAGCGTACCAAGAACCCTAATTTCCAATACGAAATAAGTTGCGATCAAATGTGCGGTAACGGTCACTACTCTATGAAAGGTTTAGTGGAAGTGGTAACACAGGCGGAATACGATGCATGGTTAGCTAAGCAAAAGCCTAACTACTATGCTGCATTTCCTGATAAAGATCCGTCGAATGCTAAACAACCTGCTGATACAGCTGCAAAATCGGCTACGGCACAGGTGGTGTTAGCTAAAAAAACAAAAATTTAGGGAACTAGCAAACCCTTCATAAATGAGATTGTTATAATACAATAATAGAAAGTTAACTTTATTAACTATGAGTACAGAAGCAGTATTGCATGCAAATGTAGGCACAGCAGGTGCACAAGATGTACACCATGCCCACGACGCCCACCATGGCGACCATCACCACCACGAAAGCTTTATAAGCAAGTATGTGTTTAGTATGGATCACAAAATGATTGCCAAACAGTTCCTGATTACAGGTATGGTTTGGGCAGTATTGGGTGGTTTAATGAGCGTGTTATTCCGCTTGCAGCTTGGTTACCCAGATTCTACTTTTCCGATCTTGGAGGATTTACTAGGTAAGTGGGCTAAAGGTGGAAGAATTTCTGCGGAAGCTTATTACGCCTTAGTAACTACACACGGTACTGTATTGGTATTCTTTGTACTTACTGCAGGTTTAAGTGGTACTTTTTCTAACTTCTTGATTCCTTTACAAGTAGGTGCTAGAGATATGGCATCGCCTTTCATGAATATGCTTAGCTACTGGTTCTTCTTTACGGCTAGCGTAATTATGTTAAGCTCCATATTTGTAGAAACCGGTCCTTTCAGCGGTGGATGGACTGCCTACCCGCCATTAAGTGCATTGGGTGATGCTTCACCAGGTTCTAAAACTGGTATGGACTTGTGGTTAGTATCTATGGCATTGTTCGTAGTAAGTAGCTTACTTGGTGGTTTAAACTACATTGCCACTGTATTGAACATGCGTACCAAGGGTATGAGCATGACAAGATTGCCTCTTACCATCTGGGCTTTCTTCTTTACAGCGGTATTAGGTGTATTGAGTTTCCCTGTATTGTTCTCTGGTTTCATCTTGTTGATATTCGACCGTCATTTCGGAACAAGTTTCTATTTGAGCGACATCTTTGTTGCTTCTACACAGCAAGCTTTGCCAAACGAAGGTGGTAGTGCAATTTTGTACCAACACTTGTTCTGGTTCTTAGGTCACCCAGAGGTATATATCATTCTTTTACCAGCCATGGGTATGGCCTCTGAAATACTGAGTACCAATGCTCGCAAGCCAATCTTTGGTTATATGGCAATGGTGGCATCTCTATTTGCCATCGCAGTATTGGCGTTCCTTGTGTGGGCTCACCACATGTTTGTAACTGGTCTTAACCCATTCTTAGGTTCCATATTCGTATTGTTAACGTTGTTAATCGCCATTCCATCGGCTATCAAGGTGTTCAACTGGTTAACTACTTTATGGAGAGGTAATATTCGTTTTACGCCAGGTATGTTGTTCGCTATCGGTTTTGTTAGCTTATTTATCTCTGGTGGTTTAACAGGTATCTTCCTAGGAAACAGTGCTTTGGATATACACTTACACGATACTTATTTTGTAATTGCTCACTTCCACATTGTAATGGGTGTAGCTAGTATGTTTGGCATGTTTGCTGGTGTGTACCACTGGTATCCTAAAATGTACGGTCGCTACATGAACAATACGTTGGCCTACATTCACTTCTGGGTTACTTTAGTGGGTGCTTACTTAATATTCTGGCCAATGCACTACCAAGGTTTAGCTGGTATGCCACGTAGATATTATGATTATAGCGTTTGGGAAAGTTTCAAACACTTTACCGAGTTAAACCGCTTTATTTCTACAGTGGCCATGGTAGTATTTGCTGTACAGTTCTTGTTCTTAATTAACTTCTTCTACAGTATTTGGAAAGGTAGAAAAGTAACTACACAAAACCCTTGGGGTGCTACCACATTAGAGTGGACTACACCTATCAATCCTGGTCATGGTAACTGGCCTGGTGAAATTCCTGAAGTACACCGTTGGGCGTACGATTATGGAAAGGATGGTGTAGAATACATTCCTCAAACGCAGAAGATTGGCGAGAACGAGTCTGCCCACCATTAATTTTATCAATTCGTTTCGATAAAAGCCCTGATTTTTTCGGGGCTTTTTTATAAAATTTGCCGAATGCAAACCACAGATAGTCGTTCGTTTACCATCGCCTCTAAGTTTACAGATTATTTTCAGCTCATAAAATTTACCCTAAGTTTTACGGTAGTATTTAGCTGTGTGGTGTGTTACCTGTTAGCACCTAATGTAGTGTTCGATTGGTTGTATGTGGCTATTTTGTTTTTTGCTGGTATGTTGGTTACAGGAAGTGCCAATGCCATCAACCAAGCAGTAGAATTTGAAACCGATGCTGTAATGAAGCGTACGGCTAAACGACCGGTAGCTGCCGGACGGATGTCGCAAGCCGAAGCTTATACTTTTGCCGCTATTGCCGGCGTGGGTGGCTGCTTATTAATGTGGCAGTTTTTCAATTTATCCTCGGCCTTAATCAGTGCTTTCAGTTTGTTTTTGTATGCATTTATTTATACACCCTTAAAGAAAATAAATTCTATTGCAGTTTTGGTAGGCGCCTTTCCGGGTGCCTTGCCCTGTTTAATAGGTTGGGTAGCGGGTACCGACGATTTTTCGATGGGTGGATGGATTTTATTTGGGCTACAATTTTTATGGCAGTTTCCGCATTTTTGGGCCATCGCATGGGTAGCACACACCGATTATAGCAATGCAGGTTTTAAATTATTACCTGCCGATAAAGGCCCTACAAAGTTTACCGCCTTACAAGCTATTATGTACAGCGTACTGCTGATACCAGTGGGTGTATTACCAAAAATTTGCAACATCACGGGGAACATTAGTATGATAGTGGTGTTTATATGTAACATATTTATGGTGGTGCAGTGCCTGCGATTATACAAGGAGATGGATGTAAAAGCGGCCCGTAGGGTAATGTTTAGCAGCTACATTTATTTGCCCATAGTGCTATTGGCATTGCTGGCCGATAAAATTAAATAACGATTTTAAAAAGAAATAATGGCTTCAATAACTACAGAAAACAAGAGAATACACCCACACAAGTTTACCATGTGGGTAGCTATGGGAAGCATAGTAATGATGTTTGCAGGCCTTACTAGTGCCTATTTGGTGCGTAGAAGTTTAGGTAACTGGCAGGAGTTTAGTTTACCGTTGGTATTTTGGTACTCTACCGTGGCTATCGTAGCCAGCAGTGTAACCATGCACTTGGCGGTAAAAAGCTTTAAAGCCCGGGAACGTGTACGGTATAGGCAAATGATAACCGCTACCACGCTACTAGGTTTGGCTTTTGCGGTTTTGCAAGCGTTTGGATTTTACCAATTACACTTACAAGGCGTTACATTAATAAAAGGTAGCAACCCTGCTGCAAGTTTTTTAGTAATCATCACTGGCTTACACGCTTTACACGTAATTGGCGGTGTAGTAGCACTGTTAATAATATTTTTTAGGGCTTACCAAAGTAAGGTGAAAAACTATAGCGTAATACCGGTGGAAATAGTTTCTACCTATTGGCATTTTGTAGATGCCTTGTGGATTTATTTATTCATATTTTTTGGCCTTACACATTAGCAAATATTTTTTAGTTTATTCACTAAATATCAACACTCAACCTCTATTTTTGCAACGAAACTTTACAAAAAAATGGCAAACGCACAGGCAGTAGATACCAAATGGTGGAACGGTGGTAAGAGTCCGTTTAATTTGGAGTATGGTAAATTAATGATGTGGTACTTTTTGATGAGTGATGCTTTCACGTTTGGAGCATTTCTTATCGCTTACGGTACTACCCGTTTTGCAAGCAATGGATGGCCCGACCCGAACGTGGTTTTCCAAAGTTTTCCTGGTTTGGGTAATGGATTACCGCTGATGTTTGTGAGTTTGATGACTTTTATATTGATTGTAAGTTCTGTAACAATGGTATTGGC
>RDXK01000327.1 GCA_004292605.1 Bacteroidota bacterium | reverse complement strand
TCCAACCGAAATGCTACGCTGCATTGAGAACTATTACAATAATACATCATGTCATCTCCTTATCAATGTTGTGTAGCAATATTTTAACTCGCAATGACGCACCGAAAACCTACTAGCGGTAGTTTGAAGTGTGGCGGACTGTAGATGTTATAACAGGTGTTGGCGGTGAAGAACACCACTAACGGCGGAACTCGTTACCGCTTAAAACGCTTCTAAAAACCAACACTTTACTTTTTAAACGCAAAATAAACTGCCCCCAACAGGCAAAAAAAACTAGCCAAGTAGCGCCAATGCAACGCCTCCTTTAAATACAAAACCGCAAACACCGTAAATACCAACAAACTTATTACCTCCGCCGCTATTTTTAATTGAAACCCATTCATGCCAGCCAAGTACCCCACCCTATTGGCAGGTATTAAAAAACAATACTCCACCAAAGCTATACACCAGCTAATCAAAATGGCCTTCCACAGTGGAATCTCTGTATTTTTTAAATGCCCATACCAAGCAATGGTCATAAAAACATTGGAGCAGCAAAGCAGTAACAAACAACGCAACATAAAACAGTAGTTTGTGATAAAGTTAGGTGATAGCGTACACGGTATTTTCCTATTTTTGAACCAAACCATTTTTTGTATGAAGGTTCCAAGTATGGCGGAAATGATAGCAAACGGCGAAACGCCCGATATTTTGTTTTGGGTAGGCTGTGCCGGAAGTTTTGATCAGCGTGCACAAAAAATAACCAAGGCATTTGCCACTATCCTGCATAAAGTAGGAATGAAATTTGCCATATTAGGAAAAGAAGAAATGTGTACTGGCGATCCTGCCCGCCGAGCCGGTAATGAGTTTTTATTTCAAATGATGGCCTATAATAATATACAGGTGCTGAATATGTATGGCATTAAAAAAATAGTTACCACCTGCCCACATTGCTTTAACACACTAAAAAATGAATACCCTGAATTAGGCGGCACTTACGAAGTGGTACACCACACTACGCTACTACAGGAACTGATAGATAACGGACAAATAAAACTAAAAGAAGGCGGAAGTTTTAAAGGTAAAAAAATTACCTACCACGACAGCTGCTACCTTGGCCGTGCCAACGATATTTACGAAGCTCCCCGAAAAGTGTTGGAAGCTTTGGATGCCGAATTGGTGGAGATGAAACGCTGCCGCTCCAAAGGGCTTTGCTGTGGTGCCGGTGGTGCACAAATGTTTAAGGAAGATGAGCCTGGCACTACCCGAATAAATCTAGACCGTGCCGAGGAAGCGGTGGCATTGGCCCCCAATGTAATTGCAGCGGCCTGTCCGTTTTGTAATACCATGATGAGCGATGGAGTAAAAAATCAAGAAAAAGAAGGCGATATTCAGGTGCTAGATGTAGCTGAACTTGTAGCTGCCTCTTTGGCCTAAAGCCACCCAAATTGCACAATATTATGACGCCGAAACGTACCATACATTGGAAAAAATTTATAACGGTTTTCCTTCTTTCACTGCCAGCATTTCTATTGTTAGATATTGCCTACGATAGCATACTAAAGGAACTTATTTGGAGCGATATTTTTTCCGCCAAAAACTTGATTTATAAAACATTGGCAGCCGGTGTATTGGCCTATTTTTTCTCCACATTCTTAGTGGCACCCCCAACGGAACAAAAACCATGATAGAGTTAAACAATATAGTACCTGAACATTTTTCACCCGATAGCAAAGTATGGATTTACCAGGCCGATAGGCTATTAGGTATTCATGAAGTTTTTACGGCCGATGAATTGTTACAGGAGTTTGTAGCAGGCTGGAAAAGTCATGGTGCCCCTGTACAAGGCTTTGCCACCATTGTGTTCGGTCAGTTTATCGTAATCATGGCCGATGAAACTGCCACGGGCGTTAGCGGCTGCAGTACCGATAGTAGTGTCCACGTGGTAAAAAAAATAGAACAAGAACTAAAATTGCCGTTTTTCAACCGTACGTTACTGGCATTTTTAATAAACGATAAAGTACAAACCTTGCCGCTAAACCAAGTAGACTACGCACTTACCAACGGATTATTGCACCCTACTACCACCTATTTTAATAATTTGGTTAGTACTAAGGAGCAATTTTTAACGCAGTGGATGCAGCCCATACACCGAAGCTGGCTGGCCGCTAAGTTTAACCTGCCTGCGGTGCTGTAGGCAATTCCTCTACGGGTGTTAAAGCACTAAATAAATACCGTTTTTTCTGCTGCACTTGTAAGCACACATACCGGGTGCGTTTCCGCTCAAGAATTTGGTACAAATTTTTATCGAACACAAAATAAGTTCCTACGGGTAGCGACTGTAATACCACTTGGTTTTGGTTCAATGC
The DNA here is from genome assembly GCA_004292605.1 of Bacteroidota bacterium. Taxonomy (GTDB): domain Bacteria; phylum Bacteroidota; class Bacteroidia; order Chitinophagales; family Chitinophagaceae; genus UBA10646. The sequence goes on along the minus strand of RDXK01000327.1, from coordinate 416 downwards.
ATAGTAGTGCTGCAAGGCCTGTGTTAAGGGAGAAGAAGGATTGGCCGTGGCCGATGGATTTTTACATTCCGCTACGATGGCTTTTACCAAGGGCTGCGGAAACACATTCATCTCTACAAATTCTACCATTAGTTTGGCGTAAGCAAGTTTCCATTCCAAACCGTGTGGCTCTACCCTGTTTTGATAGGCGGCAAACACTTGCAAATGGGCTAACTCATGCAAAAAAGTGAGTAAAAAATCGTACGGATGCAGCGTAGCATTTAACGTAATTTCATGCTTGCCATCCTGGCGTTTAAAACGGTAATTACCCAAAACCCTTTTTCGCTCCTTGGTTACGGTAAGGTGCACCGAATATTTTTGAATATAATACACCACCCTTTCCAGCGTGCCTGCCGGTAAAAACTCTTCTAATGCTT
>RDXK01000326.1 GCA_004292605.1 Bacteroidota bacterium | reverse complement strand
AAATAGTTATCGCTTAAATCGCCGTTACGCTCCATGTATTGGATGATAAGGGCAATTTTTTCCTTGGCTACATCTATCTGTTCCGGTGCACCACTTACTTTTAATTGGGTACCACGAGCCAATATTTTTAGCAGTGGAAATTTCTTTTTTAATAAATCGAGCTTTCTGTTATTTACACCAAAAAACTCTAACGGATTTACAGTACTAAGATTGATGATTAAATCGGTCAATGTAGGCAAATTAAATTGTGTAAAAATGCGTGCTTGAGCACTGAAAATACAAGTGTTTCAACCCTTTGTTAAGCAGCAATTATACACCGTTTGTGGATATAAAGTTTGCTTTTGCAGCAGGTAAAATAAGTGACATTTTAATAACCTAATTTTTCGTGTTTAGTTGTAAAAAATCCTTATCAGTCAGCACATTTTTTTTAACAATACCTGCAAGTAATTTTTGTGGTGCCTTGCCCGTGAATGGTTAATTTTGCATCTGAAAATTTTTCGCATGAAAAAAATGCACATTTTGGCTTTAGTGGGAATAGCCGTGGCTATTTGTGTTTTGATAAGTTTTATGGGCGATGTTACTACCTATGAAACAGTAGCCAGCGCTAGAGAAAAAGAAGGTAAAACTGTTACTGTTATTGCCAAATTAGCACCAGGATCTTTACAATACAACCCTGCTACAAACCCCAATTTTGTGGGTTTTACCGCCGTAGATTCATTGGGTGGTACCATGCCTGTAGCATATTATTTTGAAAAGCCTACGGATATGGAAAAAAGCGACCGCATAGTGCTGAAAGGTAAGATGGAAAATGGCACTTTTCAAATTAGAGATAAGCAGGGAATTTTATTAAAATGCCCCAGTAAATACAAGGATGATATGCAAAAAGCTGGCGAGCAATTACAGCAGTCTACCACTAGTGTTCGCAATTAACTAAACCATTCGCATGAAATATATTGGTGAAAATTTACTACCCGGCCAAATTGGCCATTTTTTGGTATTGGCTACTTTGTTATCTGCATTGGTAGCCTTTGTAGCTTTTTTAAAAAATCATTTTGCAAAAAACGAGGTGGAAGCCCACACTTGGCAAAAGCTTGGCAGGTATAGCTTTTACGCCAATTTTGTATTTGTGGTAAGCACCTTTGGTGTGTTATACTATCTTATTTCTAACCACTATTTTGAATATAAATATGTGTGGCAGCATAGCAGCCGAAGTTTGCCGCAGGAATATTTGTTGAGCTGTTTTTGGGAAGGGCAGGAAGGTAGCTATATGCTATGGAGTTTTTGGTTGGGTGTGTTGGGTTTAGTATTAATAAAAACCGCCAAAAAATGGGAAGGTGGCACAGTAGCTGTGGTAAGTTTTGCCCAGTTTTTTATTGCTACCATGTTATTGGGCATTTATATAGGTTCTCTTAAAATTGGTAGCAGTCCGTTTGTATTGCTTCGCAATGAGGGTGTTTTAGACAATGCACCTATTTTTAAAGATGCTACTACGGGCCTGCTTAGAGCCGATTATTTAACGCTTATACAAGATGGAAGCGGCCTGAATACCTTACTCCAAAATTATTGGATGGTTATTCACCCGCCGGTGCTATTTCTTGGCTTTGCCAGCAGCATAGTACCTTTTGCGTTCGCCTTTGCAGGCATCATAAAAAAAGATCATTCTTGGGTAAAACCAGCCTTGCCTTGGGCCAGTTTTTCTGCTGCTATTTTAGGTATAGGCATAATGATGGGTGCCGCTTGGGCCTATGAAAGTTTGAGCTTTGGTGGTTATTGGGCTTGGGACCCCGTGGAAAACGCATCGTTAGTACCATGGATTATGCTGGTAGCAGGCTTGCATACCAATTTAATTTATAACAGTTCTGGCTACAGTTTACGGGCCACCTACTTGTTTTACTTTTTATCGTTTGTGCTAGTGTTGTACTCTAGCTTTCTTACCAAAAGTGGTATTTTGGGCGATACCAGTGTACACGCTTTTACTGGTGCAGATATGACGGGGCAATTGGTAGCGTTTGTACTGGCCTTTTTACTGCCAAGTATGTTTTACTTGGTACGTTACTACAAGCAAATTCCTACTATCCACAAGGAGGAGGAGTTTAGCAGTCGTGAGTTTTGGATGTTTATCGGCTCTCTTACTTTTTTCTTGAGTGCTGCTATTATTATTGCACAAACAAGTACCCCGGTTTTTAATAAAATATTCGGAACCAAATTCGCTAAGCCGGAGGATGTAGAGTTTTCGTATAACCAATTTCAAATATTTGTAGCCATCATTCTGGGTGTACTTACCGGTATTACACAATACTTAAAGTATAAAAAAACTAGTGGAATTGCTTACAAGCCGGTGTTTTGGGCGCCCATATTGGTAGCCTTAGCCATTGGCGGTGCCATAAGTACTTGGGGTAATATTAATTATGATAAACACGGTCTTGGTTTTTTAGTAGCTATACACGTAGCTATATGGGCAAGTGTTTACGCAGTAGTAGGGAATACCAATTACTTGTTGGCGGTATTAAAAGGCAAAACCAAAGCTGCTGGCGCAAGTATAGCACATATAGGTTTTGGATTGGTTTTGGTAGGTATTTTAATCAGTAGTGCCAAAAAAGAAATCTTGAGTTGGAACACGGTAGGCCTAAGCATTTTGCAGAAAGATGGCAAGGAAAATCCTGCCGAGAATATCACTTTATTTAAAGGTGTACGTACCGATATGGGTACTTACCATGTTACCTATTTAAGAGATACGCTGAACGAAAAATACGGCAAGAAATTTTTTGAACTATTGTTTGAA
>RDXK01000325.1 GCA_004292605.1 Bacteroidota bacterium | reverse complement strand
CTATACACTCACTTTACTAAGAAATACTTACTTCTTAATTACTTTCAAACGTTGGGTAGTAGCATCGTTATTTACTATAAAATGATACACGCCAGCCGGCTGATTTTGTAATACATACTTTAACCGAGCTGCAATGGTAGGCACGCTACCTTGCTGACTAGCCAATAAGCTACCCTGTGTATTGTACACCAGTACCGATACATTTTCTGTATTATTTACACCATCTGCATTAATAAATACCGCATCGGTTACAGGGTTAGGTGCTATAGAAATTAAACCACCGTTACCTTTTTGCTCTACAATAATAATGGTACTAAAGCTAAACCTACCATCGTTATCCACTTGCTGTAGGCGATAGTAAATTTTGCGATTCTGGAAATCGTCTGTAAAGGTATAATTGCCATTGGCCGTTCCTGCTGCTGCCACAAAAGCTACATCGGTAAAATTGATACCATCTAAACTTCTCTGCACATGGAAACCTCGGTTATTTACCTCATTCCCTGTACGCCACTGTAGTAGGTTTACACGGCCACGACTAACACCCGTAAAGTTCAACCAGTTTACTGGTAGTACAGCTGCATCGCTAAATACACCAAATACCACAAAATTGCTTAACCCATTAGCCGTAATGCTGTAGGGGTTGCTACCTGTAGCCATAGTATTGTTACTTACCCGTATCCAGTTATTAAAGCCACCACCACTATTACGTGCTACTGCGGCGCTGTTTCTGTTAAAACCGGCATCTTCGTCGGCTCCGCTCCAACTAAATGTAGCAGATACGTTTAGGCCATTGGTGTTAGTAGGTACTATACTCCAAGTTTTGTTTACTTTTTGGTTGGTATTAATAGCTGCACCGGCCGTACCATCGGCCAATACTTGTTCAAAACTACGTACAGTAAAGTTGGTAGCTGTGCCGCTATTGGTAAGTGTTACAGGCGAATAATTGCTATTACCCACAGGGAACAGAACCGCTGTACCACCCACTTGCTGTACCAAACCGCCAGTGGCATTTACTTGGTTGGCTGTTTGTAAATAGCTAGTAGCTGCGTTAGAAACAGCCGTAGCGCCTTGTGCCAAGGTAATGGTATTGTTAGTGGTTTGAATACGACCGGCATTGAATATAAGCTGACTGGTTACTGTAATATTTGCCTGTAAAGTGGCACCAGTAATATTGTTCATTTCTAGCTGTGCAATGCTTATGTTACCCGTAATATTTATAGGGGTGCTGCCACCAATGCGTACTATACCATTTACTACGCCAGCTCCAGATACATCTCCTGTTACGGTAAGCACTACGCCGGTAGGTAATGTAAGGGTGGCTCCTTGTTCCACCCGTAAACCACGTATGGTTTGCGATGCAGCAAAGTTGGGCATCACCATGGCGTTGGCTGGTATTACTACATCGGTGGTGGTAGTAGGTATTCTACCTTCCTCCCAGTTACCACAGTCGCTTACACTATTGTTGCCTCTATTGCCAGTCCAAATGGCGGCTCTAGTTGCCACTGCATTGTTGGTAGCTCTGGTATCTACTACTGCAGGTGCCTGGTAGGTAACATTTATCCAGCATTTTTGTGTGGCCTGTGTAGCTACTGTTTGGCGTGCTTTAATCGTAACCCAGCCACTAAAGGTTGGGGTAAAGCTACCTGTAATAGGAGTGTTGGTGTTAGCCGTTCCTTGTATTTGATGCAAATTGTTTCCGTTCAAATCCCATAGGGAAACGGTGATATTTGAGTTGGCAATTTCAGGGTAAGCTAGATAGCTGATGGCTGTACCAGCTTGAACAAATATTTTCCCCGCCACACGTTGGTTAGTGCTGTTAGCGGGTAATGAACCGCCTTGGCCTAAGCTTTCGCAATGGCTGTCGCCTAAATCGTCGGCCAATTCCCATTCTTGGGTAGTGGTACGTGCCAAAGGCTGCTCGTAAGTGGCTAAGTAATTGTATAAATCCTGCACACTAGTTACGGTAACGCCAGGAGGGCCGGGCGCCCAAATGCTGTAACCACGCCCAAATGCATTGGGTATGGTGTGGCCTGCTGGTGCGGTGGCTACGCGTACTCGCCTGTCTGCCGGAACGGTAGTAGTAGTAATGCCGTGTGCACCACTATAATCGTACAAAACGGTTCCTACCGGCCAGTCGTTGCTTACCGTTACAAACACTACTTGATCAAATGAATTATTGCTAGTGGTATTGAAAACATCGGTTACACCAATCAGTGCTTTTCCTGTTCTTTCAAACACTATATGATCGGAAGCACTACCATTTTGGAAGAACGGACTATTCGATGCCGAAGGCACCGCATAGTTTCCTTCTTTAAAATCTAAACGCTGGTGGCACTGCATGATGTTTTGAATATCTGCATTCATAGGTAAATCGGTAGTGCTGGTGGGTACGTGATTGTATCGCATACCGGTACTCCAGTTGTTCAGTAAATCTTCATAGAATACTTGTGGGTTACCATCTACCGCAAAAATTACCGCATACCCAGCCGCCAAGCGTGGTTCTCGTGGGTCTACATTAGTGGCTAATTGCGAGCCATTGTTCCAGCCGCTACTATTGCCTAGTGGTTGGGAAAAGTTTCCATTAGGCGATAAAATTGGGCGATAAGTATCGTGGTTATTAATAAATGGTACGGTTCTGTGTACTATTTTGCCTCCAGGATAAGTCATTACCCGTTGCGATTGCTGCCTACCTGGCAGCGATGCCATATTAAAGCCTCCACCTCCTGTAATCATTCCAAAAACACCGCCATCGCCGCTGTTAAAGCCACGTAGGTTAAAATCGAATGTGCCTGTATTGATTTCGTTGGT
>RDXK01000324.1 GCA_004292605.1 Bacteroidota bacterium | reverse complement strand
TAAGCAACCCAAATAGACGTCATGGTACCAATTGTGTCGTAAAAATCGTTTAAGTTATGAGTACACGCAAGTATATGAACATCCGCGAAAGAAGTCCGCCAGACTTGCAACAACATTTTTTAAACTGATAAATAAATAATATGACCAAATATATAATCATCTTTATCTTTCTATTCTCCGCTTGTAAAAAAAATCAAATTTCATACGATGTTCCTTGTGACAGACCGACCAACGATATAACGATTTCAAGGTCAATCATAATTGGCACTTGGGAATGGGTCTCGGAATTAAGGCAGGGGCGGGCGACCGGACTTACTTTAATTACACCACAAACCGAGGGATATACAAGACAATTACACGTCGATACAGAAAAGCTAGAATTCTTTAGAAACGATACAATGGTCGAAAAATATAGGTACGATTTCGTAGTAATGAGTAGTCTCACTAATTTTTATGGCGACAGCGTCAACGTATTAACTTTTCTACAATTCGATACAGGCCTACGTCAAAATCGTACTTATTTCAAAATCTGTAATGACACGCTGGAATTGCATTATCAAATGTATTCAAGCATCGGAGGACTTGAAAAATGGAAAAAAAAATAAACTAAATTATGAAAACTATATTAACAGCGTTCTTATCGCTTTTACTAATCAACGCAATTAAAGCACAAACCGTTAGATGTGGCTCAGAACTAAACTTACCATTAATTCAGCAGACGAACCCAATGAGGTATCAAAGAATTATGGAGTTAGAAGAGCATACAAGACGTTACGTTACGACAATAAATAATAGTACTCAAAACTCAAGACTTGTTAACCCGAACTCCATAATTGTAATTCCAGTTGTTGTACATGTCCTACACCGAGGCGAAGCAATTGGAACGGGAAGAAATATCAGCTTAGCTCAAATTCAATCCCAAATAAATATCCTTAATGAAGATTTTAGAAGACTAAACGCTGATCGAATAAATACACCAATTGCGTTCCAAACAGTGGCGGGTGATGCTAACCTTGAATTTAGACTTGCATGTGTTGACCCAACCGGAAACATCACAAATGGCGTTACAAGAACATTAGCGGGTATCGAACGGTTTACTTTTGTGAGCGGTAACAATGGTACAGACGAAGTTGCAACAAGAATTAAGTTCACAGATAGAGGTGGAAGAGATGCCTGGCCCACTGATCGCTACCTTAATATTTGGGTCTGTGATCTGACTGGCGGCACATTAGGATATGCCCAATTTCCAGATGAATACACAACAAAACCAACCACCGACGGCATAGTTTGTCACTCATATGCATTCGGCAATCAAGGCCTTGTAAATCAACAGCAAAATAATCCATTTTGGCTTAATGGCTCTAATCCATTTAATTTGGGGCGAACTGCTACTCACGAAATTGGACATTGGCTTAATCTAAGACATATTTGGGGTGATGCAAACTGCGGAAATGATTTTGTTGATGACACACCAACTCAACAGCGGCCGACAGCAAACGGTGGATGTCCAACTTTCCCAAGTATTTCATGTAACAATAACCCAAACGGAAATATGTTTATGAATTATATGGATTATTCGGATGACGCCTGCATGAACATTTGTACTCAAGGGCAAAGCCAAAGAATGAGAGCGGTGTTTGCCCAAGGCGGACCACGTGCACACTTTATAAATAACTATTTTCGCATAAGCAATACAGTAAATCCAATTTGCGGTACTGAAGCAACCTTGACAGTAAGCAACCCGAGCTGCCTGCCAGTGACATGGTCCATAGTATCAGGTCAAGCTTCAATTATAAATGGCCAAGGAACAAATACTGTTTCTATTCTACGAACTGGAACTGGAACAGCAACGATTCGTGCAACGGCAGGGGGATATGTAGATGAAATACAAGTCACGTTGGGTGAACCCTTACCAGTTACGCAATTAAATGTCTTTCAACAAATATGCGGTTCTGGCGTACAATGGTGGCTTGACCCTAATGTATGGCAACCAAATACTATATACAACTGGACATTCACTAACGTACAAAGTGGCATGCTAATCACATCGGGAACAACTGCTGGCTCTTCTATGTACGCATGGTTGTACGGCGACGCCAATTCTTCATGGAATATAACAGTGACTCCACAAAACAATTGTGGTACTGGTACTACCTATTCTACAGTCTGGGGAAACCCATGTCCTGATGGAAATTGCTGCCAAATTGCACGTATATCCGCGTCTCCAAATCCAGCGAAGGACGAAATGATTGTTACTATTGACAACTCAAAACAACTAGAAACAAAAGCTAGAAACACTTCAATTCAATTAGAACTTATCGACGTTTCAAGTGGACAAGCTGTAAAACGTTGGAAACTACCAGCTAATCAACAACAATATCGCCTCAATGTCGCAGACATTAAAAAAGGTCAATATGTCTTATCAATTATAAACGGTAAACATCGAGAAGGTAAGCATATAGTTATTGAAAAATAATACCTCGTACATAACCACAGATATATACCGATCGAGAAAGCAATCTGTCGGTATATATTCTAATTTTTAATGTAAAGGTTTTAGATAAAGCTATGTCCCAAAAAATAGATGGGCTGCTTACAACACGAGGTTTTGTGCAAGTGTGGGCAGACGAGTAAGCTGAATGTTACGTACATTTCTTGTTCGCTCCTACCGTTTGGCAGACCGACCGCTTTTCGAACATTTTTATTTACCTTGACAAATATTCCTTCGTATTTGGCTTAACGTGGCGGGCTGACGGAATGCTAGCCCACACACCTGCACAAAGCCCAATTCGTTGTGCGTCAGCATAAACTCGACCATTTAATAAAAGAATAAATAATTAATATAGCAACATGAAAAAATCC
>RDXK01000323.1 GCA_004292605.1 Bacteroidota bacterium | reverse complement strand
AGCACTTTGATTTTTGATGTAGAATTGATTGATTTTAAATAAGCACATCACCTCCCAACGCTACCACGTTGGGATTTTTTTTAACTATTATTGCCGGCCAACTGTTAACAAGGTATGCCAGAAAAAAACTTCAAAGGAAACAAGAGCTACCTACCTAGCAAGCCCTGTAAAACCTGTGGCAAACCATTTACATGGCGAAAAAAATGGGAGAAAAACTGGGATACTGTTTTGTATTGTTCCGATAAATGCCGAAGCGGAAAAACCAAAACAGCATGAGCATACCCTTAATTCAATTTACAGAAAAAGGATTGTACTGTGCCCAGGGCAATTTTTACCTCGATCCTTGGTATGCGGTAGACAATGCTTTGATTACCCATGCCCATAGCGACCATGCCCGTTGGGGAAATAAAAATTATTTATGTGCTACTCCATCGGCACCCTTACTAAAAGCACGCTTGGGTAATATTTCGTTACAAAGCGTTGATTACAACCAAACCATAGTTATTAACGGCGTGGAAGTAAGTTTTTTCCCTGCCGGCCATGTAGTAGGTAGTAGCCAAATACGGCTGCAATTTGGCGGAGAAACTTGGGTATTTAGTGGTGATTATAAAACCGAGAACGACGGTATTTCTGGAGCATTTGAACCCGTACCTTGTAATGTTTTTATTACGGAAAGTACCTTTGGCCTACCCATTTACAAATGGCAACCGCAAAACCTAGTTTACAGTACCATGCAACGCTGGGCCCAAGCCAACCATGCTCAAGGCATTACCAGCGTATTTTTTGCTTACAGTTTAGGAAAGGCACAACGTGTGATAGATGCGGTGGCCCCCACCGGTATTCCCATTTATGTGCATGGCAGTGTTTGGCAAATGCAAGAAGCAGTGGCACTAGCAGGGATACCACAACCCACTGTACATAAATGGACTGCTGATACATCCAAACACCAAACAAAAGGCTGTATAGTAGTAGCGCCTGCAAGTACCGACAATAGCACCTGGCTCAACAAATTTTCGCCCTATGTTACCGCTGCTTGTAGCGGATGGATGCAGGTACGGGGCAATAAAAGACGCAATAATTTTGATACCGGCTTTGTACTGAGCGACCATGCCGATTGGGACGGACTACTAACCGCCATCAAAGCCACGAATGCTGAAAAGGTATTTGTAACACACGGATTTCAAAAAGTGCTTAGTAGGTATTTGAATGAAATGGGTATAGAAGCAGCCGAGGTAAAAACCAACTACGGCAGCGAAAATGAAGAAACCGAAACGGAACCTGCCACTACCGATACGGTTTTGTAATTATATTTGGCTATGCAAAAACTGCTATTTTTCTTGTGTGTAGCCGCCTTGTTGGTTGCTTGTACCAAACAGGTAGATGAGGTAAACCCCACCACCGTACCACAACTGGCACCCTATGCAGTAGGTAAAAGTTGGCTGTATAGGTTAGATAGCACCATTGCTCCCGCCTTTGGGGCAGGTTTACGTACCAGAAGCTATCAATGTTTAGATACGGTAACAGCTAGCTTTTCCGATATCAATGGCAATACGCAATACAGAATTTTTAGGTTGATTAGAGATACGGCTGGCACCACCCCTTGGGTAAATAGCGGAACCATAGTAGTTACCTACAAAAACAACAATTTAGAGTGGAGTGAAAACAACCTTCGCTTTATCAACTTGGCAGCTCCTGTGGTGGAAAATACCAGTTGGAAAGGCAATATTTACATTGATACAAAAAGTATCAACAGCCCTTGGCGATACCTCGACGAATGGAACTACACCTACCAAAATGTACTTCAGCCATATACTGTTGGCAGCCGAACGTTTGATAGTACCGTAACTGTTTTGCAGGCCGACGAAACCATACCGGATGCTCCTTTTAATCCTAATAATTTTCAGCAGAAAAACCTTGGTGTCGAAGTGTGGGCCAAAGGCATAGGATTGGTTTACAAAGAATTTTTGCATTACACATACCAAGTTACACCCGTACCCGGCTATGAGGAAGGTAGTTATGGTATTCGATTACGATTGATAAGCAGTAGATAAACTTGGCGGCATTATCTTTGCCCCGAAATTTTATATATTCATGAAGCAGTTGCTACAGCAGCTTACACTAATTGCCCCACAGCATCCACTTCACCAGCAAGTAGTAGATATAGCTTTAGAAAATGGCGTATTGCAGCAGCTAGGTTCTACTGGTTCACTGGCTACAGCAGGCTATACTATACACAACTTTCAGGATGCTTTTATCAGCGGTGGCTGGATAGATTTGTTTGCCTTTTCCGCCGATCCTGGCTTTGAACACAAAGAAACCCTTGCTAGTATGGCCCAAGCAGCCCAAGCAGGTGGTTTTACAGCGGTAGCAGTACTACCCAATACACAACCTAGTATCAGTAATAAAACCACCGTAGAGTATATACTACAAGGCAGCAAAAACTTACCGGTGCATATATGGCCTATGGGCAGTATTTCCCAAAAAGCAGAAGGCAAAACCTTGGCAGAAATGTACGATATGCAGCTGGCGGGTGCAGTAGCTTTTACGGATGGTTTGGCTCCTATTCAAAACCCAGTTTTGCTACTCAAAGCTTTACAATACACACAAGCGTTTAACGGTGTGGTGGTGCAAATGCCCGTATTGCAGCAGTTTGCCCAAATGGGTTTAATTAACGAAGGCATTGTAAGTACCCAACTTGGCTTGCCAGGTATACCTGCCATTGGCGAATATTTAGCCGTGGTTCAATTGATAGAATTAGCAAAATATACAGGCGGTAATTTACACATTGCTGGTGTAAGCACCATAGAAGCCGTAAACGCTATTTACCAAGCCAAAACACGGGGTGTAAACCTGAGTTGCAGTGTAAGTAGTTTGCACCTACTATTTAGCGATGAGGATGTAAAAACCTACGATACCAATTTGAA
>RDXK01000116.1 GCA_004292605.1 Bacteroidota bacterium | reverse complement strand
ACCACAATCATCGGTAAATGAACTCACGAAAAGTGGAAATTATCAATTCACTTTCTATGTTGACAACAAAAAAGTTTATGTTGAAAACTTGAATGTTGGAGCAGGAAATGCGGAAAGTAAAAATCAAAGAACAATTTTTAGAGTTCCTTTAATAAGTTCTACCAATGAAGACTCTTGGGGCAGATTTCTGTGGAATAGATTCTATGCAAATGGTGGTCAAGACGCTTTAACTAGTGGAGAACATTTACTTAAAATTGAAATCAGGCCTTACATCAAATTAAACGAAACTTTGATCGGAAATATTATTGCCGAAGGAGAAACTGCATTTATTGTCTCCGAAATAAAAGTCGACGAAGAACTTATTAAAGTTCAAAAAATTAAACCCCTTGACGACTTTAAAATTGCTGAAAGTAAAATTGATACTTCAAAAATTGAGGAACTTAACCGAAAAATTATAACACAAAGGTTTAAAGATATAACAAGTATTGTAGTTATAAAAGATGGTAAACTGTTGTTGGAAGAATATTTTAATGGTGCAAATAGAGAAACACTTCACGACACAAGATCTGTTGGTAAATCTTTTGCCTCAACACTTTTAGGAATTGCAGTAAAAGACAATTACATCAAAAGCGAAAGTCAAACCTTAAATGAATTTTATAAACTCAATACCTTTCAAAACTATTCCACAGCAAAAGACAGCATTACCTTAAAAGATTTGCTTACGATGAGTTCTTGTTTTGATGGCTCTGATATGAATTCGGAATCACTAGGAAACGAAGAAAAAATGTATCCAACAAAAAATTGGGTGGAATTTGCTTTAAATCTTCCTATCGATAAATCAAAAGTTGCAAACAAAAAATGGGATTATTTTACAGCAGGAGTTGTAATTCTTGGCGATATAATTCATAAGTCTGTCCCTTATGGGTTAGAAAAATATTCACATGAAAAACTATTCAAACCATTGGGTATAGCAAGATATAAGTGGCAATTTACGCCACAAAAAGTTGTGAATACAGCAGGAAGCATTCAATTACGTTCTTTAGATTATGCGAAATATGGACAGCTATATCAAAACCAAGGAAATTGGAATGGCACACAAGTTCTTTCACAAGAATGGATTGCAAATAGTTTTTTGCATCAAATGAAAATTTCAGAAGGCGAATATTATGGTTATCTGTTTTGGAATAAAACCTACAAAGTGAATGGAATAAATTATCAAGTAAATTATTCAAGTGGAAATGGAGGAAACAGAATTTTCCTTTTTAAAGACTTTCCAATCGTAGTGGTTATTACTTCGACCGCTTACAACTCACCTTACGGACACAAACAAGTTGACAAAATAATACAAGATTACTTAATCGAGGTAATAACGAAATGATAAAGCAGCTCGATAGAACATCAATTTTTCCAGATGGTGATTTCGGGACGAAATTGAACAGCAGTTCTTTGAGGGAACCTATGTGAAAACTGAATATTTGACTTCTATAACCTACCCGAACACAAAGGCCAAAACGTGGTAGCGAATTTGTAAAACTCTCCAACATGTATAAGTTCCTATTATTTTTCATTTTTATAGCATCTACCTCGTTTAGTTTTATAGGTTCTGGCACAGCGTATTTAAACGGTAAGTCGGAATCAGGACGTACTATTTTCAAAGCAGAAATACAGGATATAGAAGGCCTAGTTACGAAAGCCAGTTTATTGGTGGACGGTGTTGAACTTAGCTTTAATGAGGATGATAATTCGCACATTATTTTTGACTCCAAAAATGGTGTCTATACAATTGTTATAGAAAGTAAACAGTCAGAAAAAATACACGACTATCGATTTCTAAAATTTTGGGCAATTCCCAAAACCTTTAAGACCATTGTTGAAAGTAGCGGAGAAAGCAAATATGAGTTTAAAGCAAAGTTGTATTCAACAGAACCAAGAAAAGGAAAAGATAGTCAAACACCTGTGATAGAGCTTAATTGCACTTTAGCGTATAGGATATAAAGCTGTTGGTAACAAAGGTTTTGTCGCAGTAGTCGAAACCCTTTCAATTCTACCATACATTCGTGTTTGTTTTTGGAAAATTTCTTTGACAAAGAACCCAACTTCCCGTTTTAATCAATGATAACTAGCTATGACGATACAGTTTTCCATAGACGCAGATGATTTCTTGACACACCAACTTTTTATTGCATCCAGATCAACACGTATTCAGAAGAAGCGAAGAAAAAGTCAGGTGATTCTTCCGCTCATTTATGTTACGCTAGGGCTAATAGCACTCGTTCAATCATCCATTTTCTTAGCCATCCTATTTTTCATGGTGGCGGTGCTTTGGTATTTTATATATCCCCTATGGGAAAGGCAGCATTACGTAAAACATTATAAAGAATTCATAGCTGAAAACTATAAAAACCGACTAGGCCAAATGGCTACCGTCGACTTTTCAGATGATTTTATTTTAGCAAAGGACAACGTGAGTGAAAGCAAGGTACTTACCAAGGGAATAAAAGAAATTTGTGAGATACCAAGCTTGATTTTAATAAAGCTAACAAGTGGCCCATCCTTTGTTTTACCAAAGAATAAAATAGCCAATTGTGATAGCTTACAAAGCTTTCTGCAGCGGCTGGCTCACCGATTGAATATAAAATATGAAGTATCGGAAACCTGGGAGTGGAAATAGCTAAAGATTTTTGCGGTAGACGGGCTGACCCCGTTTCGTGCCTTACGGGGAGGCTGTTCAAACTTGTAGGTTTGTGCTTCTGTTCAAGTTAAGTGTAGGTTGACAGTTTTAAGCTCTGAAAACCGCCGGAACGCAAGGGTTGATAAAGTTAGTAGGAAGCCTACCAAAACCCTCTATTCAACAGTTTTCTATCTAATTATGAAGCCCATTTACATAAATAAGACTAAAAATAGAAATTTTAGCATTTTTTATTGTTACTTTTACAGGACGACTTCAAATTGACGTTAAAAAATGATAATCAACTTTAGTATACAAAACTTTGGATCTGTTAAAGACAAACAAACATTAACCTTTGAAGCTGACAAATCCGACCACTTGGAAAATAGTTATATTATTCACACCAATGGGTTGAGATTACTAAAAATTGCTTTAATATATGGAGCTAATGCCTCAGGGAAGACAACTATTCTTAAAGCTCTTGAATTTTTTAGGGACATAGTTTTAGAGCCCGAAACAAAAAAAACTAATGAGTTAAACTTTCAGCCATTTTTGTTTGATTCTGAAACCCCTAATCAAAACTCTATCATTAGTATTGAGTTCATGGCAAACGACACAAAATACAGTTATGAAGTAGAGTTTTTTAGAAAAGCCGTTGTTAATGAGATTCTTAACTTTTATAATCCAAATAAAGCCAACGTTTATAAGCGAACCACGAACATTAATAACCAGTTTACAAAAATTAAGTTTGGAAGTAAAATTAAAATCGACAAAACCATTGAAAAGAATCTTGAAGCAAATACACTTTGGAATAACACGGTGTTAGGTGGATTTTTAAAGACCAACGTCGATGTAAAAGAGTTGAAAGAAGCTGTTGAATGGTTTGACAACTATTTAAATCCGTTGATCTATACTGAAACACAATTAGAGAGATTTGTTACTTCAAAAATTGATAAAGGAGAATTGTCAAAACTTGATATAATAAATATCCTTAAGAAAGCAGATTTTCATATTTCGGATATTGTAATTCAGGAAGACGAAAAGGAAATTCCTGCTGGACTAATTGATTTCTTAAAAGCACAAATTAAAGATTCGCCTGACACTGTCAAAAAACTAGAAGAGAAAGGAAAAATTTCAACAATGAAAATCGAGTTTGAGCATACCGTGAACGACGCAAAATATACTCTCCCACTTGAAATGGAATCACAAGGAACAAGAAGATTCTATGGTTTCGCAGGTTTACTTGCATTGTTGATTAAAAATTCAACAGTATTTCCTATTGACGAGTTAGAATCATCACTTCATCCTGACTTATATACCCATTTTATTCTTTCATTTTTACTAAATACAGAACGCTCTCAAATTATAGCAACCACTCACAATAGAGAAATTCTTGATAATAAAGATATTTTCAGAAGCGATGCTATTTGGTTTACAGATAGAAATGACAATTGCTCTACAGAGTTGTATTCCTTAGCTGATTTCGATAGCTCAATTGTAAGAAACACAACAAATATCTATAATGCATATAAGAGTGGCAAATTAAAAGCTACACCAAATTTGGGCGACAACTTCATTCATTTGAATATATGAGACACTCAAGGAAGATAAGAAATCAGGTTGTTCCAACATATTCATTTGTTGTGGACGGGGAAACTGAGATTTGGTACTTGCAAATGTTGAAACGTAATGAACGGCAATTGAAAATAAATATCGAGCCAAAACTACCTCAAAGAAAAAGCATTGATGAACAGTATAAGCTTGTAACAGACCTTTTAAAACGTGAGTATTCAAAAGTTTTTTGGATAGTTGACTTAGATACCATGATGAAAGAATCAAGAGAAACTCCAAAAGGCAAGAAAACACCTTTGCAAGCATTAATTGAGCTTAGAGCAAAACTTCAAAAAGAGTATAAAAATGTCACTATAATCATTAATAATCCTTGTTTAGAATTTTGGTTATTACTGCATTTCGAAAAGACCTCAAGACTTTTTGACACCTGTGACAAGGCTGAAACTGACTTGAAAAAGCATTTAAAAGACTACGAGAAAACTAAGAAATATTTGACCAAACAAGACAATGATATTTACTTAAAACTTAGACCTCTTCTAAAAACAGCATTATCAAATTCATCCAATTTGGGAGAGTTCGATTTGGATGAACCGACAAAAGCAATTTGTGAAATGTTCCTGCTGTTTGAAGCCGATGAAGTAAAAAAACACTTTGAAAAGTGATAGAAGGCCTACCGCATAACACAGGTTTTGCATCATTCGGGGTAGGCTGTGTAAAATTCAGCGGCAATAATTCCACTGAACTTTCGTAACACCATCCATTTATCCTCCTCCAAAGCCCAGCATCAAAGCCTCTTCTACTTTACAATGAGTTTACCCAACTTCTTTTCAAATTGAGCGTCCTGAATACTTTGAAAAATGCGATAGCCAAGTGGCAGCAGGAAAACAAATCCGGGAATAAGCGAGTACTCGGGTAACAGAAACTTAGCCAAATAGTACAGTAAAATCGTAGCAATAATAATGGTTATCCAATTCTCCATAATTGTTCTATTCTATTTTTCTTTTGGCTTTGATACCAAACCTTTAAACGCCAGTACCAATGCTATAATAAAAACGATAATATATAGGATGGTAGCATAAGACGGTTGCTTAAAACGATAGGTAGAAAAATCGAACTGCCTAGTGAGTGATACACCTAATGTAAACGCAATCATTACAAAAAAATAGTTGATTTTGCTGGGCTGTTTCATCGTTACAAGTATTAGGATAAAATGAATTTACTGTTTTATTTTCTATCAAGTAAAGTTCGTTATGGTTGTTATTACCTTCGCCAATAAAAGCTAATATTATTTGCCAGCATGTTTTTTTATAATCATGTAGCAAGTTACGTAAACTTGTACCTTAGCTTATGTATAACGCCTAGTTGGTGTTTCACTAAATACTGTACATGACTGCTTTTTTAAACTCCCTAATTCAAAAACTGGCACAGCAGCCAAAGCTGATTTTTTTATTAGATGGTGTAGGTGCTGGTATAAGTGCAGCGGTACTTTTAGCGGTAATACAACCGTTCCCCGTTTTTTGGGGCATACCTTCCCATGTGGTGGATGCATTGGTGCTACCTGCCATACTATTGGCGCTATTTTCTGGTGGTTGTTATCTGTTTTTAAAAAATAATTTCAGTCCGTTGATACGGTTCGTGGCGGTAGCTAATTTGGTTTATTGTTTACTGGTATTGGTGTTAGCACTGCAATATGCTTCTGTACTAACTATTATGGGTAAGGCCTATACTGTTATCGAATTATTTATCATCGGTGCCTTGGTGTATCTAGAACTAAAGGTGGCCAGTGTATGTACCCATAAAAAAGTGTAGGTAACAAAGAAAACGGAGTAGATTTTACTAGCAAAACCCACTCCGTAATAAAAACTATATCTACCTATTAAATATTTAAACCACCACAAGTGCTAATTACTTGTCCTGTAATATAGCTACTTAAATCGCTAGCTAAAAACAGCGTAGTATCCGCTATTTCTTCGGCCTTACCAAAACGGCCTAAAGGAATTTTCTTTAAAAACTCATCAGCACCACTACCATCTTTTAAATAATGGGTCATATCGGTTTCTACAAAGCCCGGTGCTATTACATTGCAGCGAATATTGCGGCTGCCTACCTCCGCAGCAATTGATTTTGAAAAGCCTATAATACCCGCCTTACTAGCCGCATAGCTACTTTGGCCAGCATTGCCCCGTATACCTATAATGGAACTCATATTAATGATGCTGCCTTTTTTGGCCTTCATCATTGGGCGTATTACTTGCTTGGTAATATTGTACACACTTTTTAGGTTGGTTTGTATTACATCGTCCCACTGTTCCTCGGTTAACCTAAGTAGTAAATTATCTTTACTTATACCAGCATTGTTTACACAAATATCTACGGTGCCAAAAGTGCTTACCACTTCATTTACAAACTGTTCAGCAGCGGCAAAACTACCGGCATTACTTTGCCATGCTTTGGCCTGCACACCCATGGCTTGAAGCTTTGCTTCTAAGGCAGCAGCTTTTTCCTTACTACCATCGCTAACATAGGTAAATGCTATATGGGCACCTTGTTCGGCTAGTTTAATGGCTATTGCTTCGCCTATACCACGGGCTGCTCCCGTAACTATAGCCACTTTATTTTGTAATAATCCGTTACTCATACCTTACTGTATTAATTTATAAAGCACAAATAAACTAAAATTACCGTAACACAGTTACCTAACACTGCTGAAACTAGTATAGCTAGCGGCACTGCCAGCGCTATTTTTGGCCAACAAAACGGGCCATGTAAATTTTGAATTGAGCACCTTGCTGCGGTGCAAGTACATAGCAGTGGGGTGATACACAAAAAAACAACTACCCCCTTTAATTTCATTTATAATTACGCTGTGCATGGCATAGGGCACAGCTGGGCAGCCATAACTACGCCCTACTGCCGTACCTTCCTCGGCTTTCCAATCGTTCACATAATAACTACCATGCATCACAATGGCTCGGTTTCGCACCTGATCGTTAAAGCCTTTTTCCATACCATCAAAATGTAGGCTATAGCCCGCCCTACCAAAATAGGTATCGGCCGTAACCATAAACCCTAAACTACTTTTATGGCTACTATTACTATTGCTAAAACTAGTGGCATACAATCCGCCACTTTTTTTTCCATGCGATACTAGGGAATGAAATAG
Organism: Bacteroidota bacterium; assembly: GCA_004292605.1. Classification (GTDB taxonomy): domain Bacteria; phylum Bacteroidota; class Bacteroidia; order Chitinophagales; family Chitinophagaceae; genus UBA10646. The sequence goes on along the minus strand of RDXK01000116.1, from coordinate 21,780 downwards.
CAGTTCACCCGTTTCGGTATTTAAAACATATAGGCGCCGGGCAGTACTGGGTTTACTATAATCGCAAATGGTGAGTAAATGTGTTTTTTTCAAGGCTTGCTTGTGTAGCAAGTATTGGTACCCTGTGTAGGCGTACGTAAATACTTCCTTACTAAGCTGGTAACTGCTTAAATGCCATGCATTGTACAAGGAATCGGTAAAGGCCGTGGTTTCGCTTTGCTGTGTTTGTGGTAGCAAGGAAGGCATACGTTTACCATAGCCTACGGGCTCCTGCACAAAGGCCATGGGAACACCTACCACCCACAGTATAAGGATACAAATAAGCTTTTTCATGTTATAAACAGGCTGCAAATTTCGTGTAATACGGGTTTTGGCAGACCTTAAATTTTTTTTAGTGCCAATTATTTTAACGTTTAAACGCTGTAGAAAAGCCAGTTAGTATACATTTTTTTAACAGTTTGCTAGCTGTGTTACAAAATCTTGTATTTTACCGTGAAACCAAAAACTCCCACTGAGCAATGAACGTAACCGAAACACACAACACAGTAGAAACTGCCGCACCCCGCTGGTATCGTTTTCAATTTTTTGGCAAAGGATCCGATTATTTTGCCATTGTTATCACCAATTTTATTTTGTCGGTTTTTACCCTTGGTTTGTATTACCCTTGGGCCCGAGTAAACACTTTGAAATTTTTGTATGAACATACCGAGCTAGATGGTAGCAGGTTTTCCTTTACGGGAACAGGCAAGGAATTGTTTGTGGGCTTTTTAAAGCTATATGCGTTATTAGTGGGTTTTTATATTGCCATCGTAATTTGTGCCATACAGCAGGAGACAGCCCTTTTTCAGCTATTACTACTCTTGTTTTATGTAGGGTTACTAGCGTTGATTCCATTTGCTATACATGCCGCTTTAAAATATAGAACCGCTAAAACCACCTGGCGAAATATACGAATGGGGTACCGTGGCGACCGCTCCGAGCTAATAGCTATTTGTGTAAAAGGAATGCTGCTTACCATCATTACACTAGGTATCTACTCCCCATGGTTTACTATTCAGCTTAGGAGATACCTAATTTCTAATATTCGTTTTGGCGATGTACGTTTTAGTTATTTGGGGGATGGTGGCGACTATTTTGTGCTACTACTCAAAGGCTATTTCCTTACTGTTATTACACTGGGTTTATACCTGCCTTGGTTTGCCAAAGAGCGTATCAACTACTTAATTCAGCAAACCGATTTGCATTTAGATGATGCTACCAGCAGTGGCCGTAGTGCTATAAAAGGATTAGATTATTTAATACTTACGGTAACCAATTTGTTTTTAATACTATTCACTTTTGGTATTGGCACACCATGGGCTATTATGCGTAGCTATACCTTTATTATTAACAATATAGCTTTTGCTGGCGATGTAAATTTAGACCAAGCCACCCAAACCGAAGGCAACTATTCCGATGCCGCTGGTGAGGATGCTTTAGATATGCTAGATGTAGGAATTATTTAACTATGCAAACACTACAAGGTACTTATTTTGACGGCAAAACAGCCCAAGCACACGCCGTAAACGTAACCATACAAAGCGATTTTTTAACCATTCATTTTGTCAACTCTACAGCTAGCAGTGGCCAGTCCATGCTGCTATGGAACGCTAACCAAGTGCAGTTAAAAGAAACCACTACACAGCAGTGGGAAATTAGCTTTGAAGGAGCCACTATTTTGGTGGCCGATGCTCAGCTACAGAACATACTTAGCACTTATTGGGGTCAAAACAATCCTGCTTTGCGGCAAAAAAACTTGTTCAATTATTTGCGGAACAGGGTAGTAGCCTTGTGCTTGATAGCAACGGGTATTTTGGCCATCGGCTACTTTTTTATACTGCCTTTACTATGCGATGTAGTGGCAGAAAATATGCCCTATAGCTATGAAAAGCAGCTAGGTGAAACTGTGTTTAATAGCATGGTAAATACGGCCGATGTAGATAGTACCCGTAGTGCACAGCTACAACAATTTGCCAACGGTATACAATTTGGCAATAAACACCCACTTACATTTTATGTGGTGAATGATGATGTGTACAATGCATTTGCCCTGCCGGGTGGCCATGTGGTAGTATACAATAAGCTTTTAAACCAAATGCCTACCAAGGAAGCATTGGCTGCATTATTGGCCCATGAAGTAGCTCACCAAAAAAATAAACACGCTTTAAAAAGTATGGTACGTGGCATAGCCAACTATGCTTTTATAGCTATACTTACCAATGATGTAAATGGTATTACTGCTTTGTTAATACAGTCGGGCGGTAACTTAAAGCAAATGAAGTTTTCAAGAAATTTAGAAACCGAAGCGGATGATGATGGTTTAGACATTTTAAAAAATAACCAACTATCGCAAAAAGGTTTTGAGCAGTTATTTGATGTGCTGGGCGTGGCAGAGGAGGAATATCCAGCTAGTACTTTCCCTGAAATGCTAAGCACCCACCCACTTACGAAAAAACGACTGAATAAAGCCGTAGAAACCGCTAAAAAACAAACCCAAATTTTACCACATTACCAGCTAGAAAAGCATTTTGAGGCACTGATGGCCGGCGTGAAACAACAATAACTTTAATTGCCCCTTACTACTTGGTTTCCTGTAAGGCAAACACACTTACACCAATGGCATAGCCGTACAGGTTGCCTTGTAAATTTTTGTAAATTCTTATTTTATTGCAAGCCCTACCTATATCTATTTTTTGCCAGCTAAGGCCACCATCTTTTGTTTCAAAACCGCTGTTCATGGTGCCAACAAACCCATGACTATCGCTTATAAACCCAATGCCAAATTCACGGGCTTTTTCATCTTCCACTAAGTTTAGTTCAGTCCAAGTATTACCACCATCGGTAGTTTTGGCTACTCGCTGTTGTTTCACCGTTGGGTCAGGATTGTACGATTGTATCGTTACGTAGCCAATATTTTTACTAGGGAAACTCAGTTTCCAGGTAGTTTCAAAAGGCCGTGCCGATTGGTATACTTTTTTCCAAGTATTGCCACCATCGGTGGTTTTAAGAATAAGTGCGTTCGATTCGGCTATGTTCTCGCTTGTGGCGGCACAGGCAAAACCATTGTTTTTATCCAGCATTTTTATATCAAAAAGCATCTTACAATCGGCTTGTAAACTTCTGGAAACCCAGGTTTCACCAGCATCATGCGACACCATTAAATTAGCAGGACTACCCACCCGGCCTACGGCAAACAAGTGTATTTTATAATCAATGTTTCCGTGGTTTATGTATTGTTCTTTTACTACATCTATAGCACACAATCCTTTTACATACGGGCCCTTATAGCTAACGGGCTGCCAAGTTTTTCCACCATCCTTAGTGCGGTAAAGCGGTATAGTATCGGTTACATTCGGAAAATAATCTGTACCTACCGTACCTATAAAACCATGTAAACTATCAATAAATGCAATGGTTCTAAAAAAAGAGCCTTTTTGTTCCCATTGTTTTTCCCAAGTAAGACCAGCATCCTTGGTTCTAAATACTTTGCCATAGCCGTTTACATACCAGCCCGTAAATTCATCCACAAAACAAATATCGTCCTGCTTGCCCGGGTAGGCCTCGGTGGTTAACTTACGCCAACTATAGGTTTGGGCAGCAGCCGTAGTGGTTATTATAACAACTAGCATTACCAACGCTATGGGGGCTGTAGGTAGTATAAAACGCTTCATATTATCACTTAAAAATTATATGGATAGAAGAGGTATTAGGTACAAAAATGAGTTAGAAAATGTATTTTGTACAATACATTTGATGTACGGTAAAGCACTTGGTTTTTTGTAGAGAAAATGCTGTGCTTTTACCGGTACCAATTACTTTCTGCATGAAAATAGTATTACTTGCCCTTACACTCTTTGGTGTGCATGTTGGTTATTGCCAGCAAGCAAAGCCACCCAAAATACAATGGAGTGCCTATGCGGAAGTATATTTTAGCGGTCCACTACAAAGGGCTGCACCCCCTGAAAAGCCTTCGTTTATTTATAACCATGCTCGTAATAACGAACTGAACCTGAATTTAGCCTATGTAAAAGCTAGTTATGTATTGCCTAGGTTTAGGGCCAACGTAGGACTAATGGCGGGTAATTACGCTCAAAATAACTTATCAGCCGAGCCCAGCTGGGCTAGGGCTATTTGGGAGGCAAATGTGGGTATGAAGCTTTTTAAGGAAAAGCAAATTTGGATAGATGTGGGGGTACTTCCATCGCATATAGGTTTTGAAAGTGCCGTTAGCGCCGATTGTTGGACCCTTACTCGAAGCCTTTTGGCCGAAAATTCGCCTTATGTAGAAACGGGTGTAAAAATTGGCTACACATCTAAAAACCAACAGTGGTATATAGCGGGTTTATACCTGAACGGTTGGCAAAAAATACGCAGTCCGTTTAGTATCCAGCGCCCCGCATTTGGCACGCAAATAAATTATAAGCCTACCGGGAAGCTAACCCTTAACTACAGCAATTTTATAGGTGTGAATCAGCAACTGGGTATTGCATCTACTCGGCATTTTCACAATGTGTATGCCCAATACCAGCTGAACCCGAAATGGGGTTTTATAGCCGGTGTGGATGTAGGTAGCGATAAATTTTCCGCTACGCAATATGGCACTTGGCATACCGCCGCCTTTTTAGTACAGCATAAACTAACACCCAAAATCAATATTGCTGGCCGGTACGAATATTATCACGACCCAAAACAGGTGATGATATTTTCTGGAACACCCAATGGTTTTAGCACCCAAGGATTTTCGAGCAATGTAGATGTGGCAGTAAACCCACAATTTAAAATGCGGTTAGAAGGCCGGTTACTGCGGCAAAGAGAAACACTAGGAAACCAACCTAGAAACAGTCCGTCTATCACCACCAACCTCACCTTTACTTGGTAGATTAGCTTTATTTTTCCCAAAAACGAAAACGAACCATTTATTCTATAATTTTGCAGCATTGTTGCAATAATTAATCGTATGAGTGTTACCAAAAAATTACCCGTTACCGTACTTAGTGGCTTTTTAGGTGCTGGCAAAACTACTTTGCTCAATCATGTTTTACATAACAAGGAAGGCTTAAAAGTAGCCGTGATAGTAAACGATATGAGTGAGGTAAACATAGATAGTAAGCTGGTTCAAAACGAACAAGTACTCTCTAGAACCGAGGAAAAACTGGTAGAAATGAGCAACGGCTGTATATGCTGTACCCTACGAGAAGATTTAATGATAGAGGTAGAAAAACTAGCCAAAGAAGGAAGATTTGACTATTTATTGATAGAAAGTACAGGAATTAGTGAACCTGTACCCGTGGCCCAAACCTTTAGTTTTGTAGATGAGGAAAACGGCATTGATTTATCAAAATTTAGCTATGTAGATACCATGGTAACGGTGGTAGATTGCTTGAATTTTTTCAAAGATTTTACCAGCAGTGAATCGCTGCAAGACCGTGAACTGACCGATATGGCGGGCGACTACCGGACCATTGTAAACCTATTGACCGATCAAATAGAATTTGCCAACGTAATAGTGCTGAATAAAACCGATTTGGTTACACCCGAAACGGTGGGCTTGCTAAAAGCGGCTATACAAAAACTCAATCCCGATGCAAAAATTATAGAAGCTACCCATAGTAAAGTACACCCCAAAGAAATATTGAATACTGGTTTGTTCGATTTTGAAACCGCCCAAAACTCTGCCGGTTGGCAAAAAGAATTGGAGGCCAGCACCCATACCCCAGAAACCGAGGAATATGGTATTAGTTCCTTTGTGTTTAGAAATGCAAAACCCTTTCACCCACAGCGGTTATGGAACTATTTAAACGAACAATACCCAGCGGAAATTATACGGGCAAAAGGGTTGTTTTGGCTAGCTTCTCGGCCAGATGATGCTCTTACTTTTTCTCAAGCGGGAGTATCGTCTAATGTTGAAAAGGCGGGTGTTTGGTGGTGCAGCATGCCGTACCAACAACGGATTAAATATGCCAGCTTTGTAGATAACCAACCCCATATTGAAAGTAAATGGCATAAACAATGGGGCGATCGCCTAAATGAATTGGTGTTTATTGGTCAGCACATGGATAAGGCATTGATACAGCAAGAGCTAGAGGCCTGTTTAACAACAGCCGAGGAAGAAAAAGCTTTTGCAGCCGGAAAATCGTTTAACGATCCATTTCCTAAATAAGGAGTGTATTTTGATTTGTTCGCCGTTGGTGGTGTTCTTCACCAACAACACCGCTATACGTGTAGTAAGGCAGCTAGAACGGTTTTCGCTGTTGTTGGTGTTCTTCACCAACAACACCTGTATCACCTTGATCCGTAGAGTTAGGTATTGCCGCTCTACGGATTAGTGATGAAATGCAGAGACTCCGTCTCGGTTTTATTGAATACGCCTATGCAATAAGATTATTGCTTGGAATATAAAACCGATACTTGCCAACACACTACCCATAACCCGAGTCATAGACTCTACTATTCATGAAACATCCGTAGTCCGCAACGCTTAAGACTACGGATAGAGGGATCATTTAGGGCATTGCAAATGCCCCTTATCGGTTGCTCGACATGCCCTGCGGAACATGTCGAATAGCTAGCAGCTACCACCCGTCATTGGCAGTGCAGCGAAGCAATCCAGCAAAAGGAAGGTGCTTGCAAAACTGATGAGCATTATCCTCTCTGGATGGCTTCAGGGCAAGCCCTCGCCATGACGAGACGTTTAGGGCATTGCAAATGCCATTTATCGGTTGTTCTACATGCCCTTCGGAACATGTAGAACAGGGCACTATGAATTCCAAATAACTTTGTACACCCCGCAAGTAACTCGCTAGTTCCTTTCACCTAATAACTTACTGCCAACGCCTTTAATACACCAGCCTATTTCTATTCTCTGAACCATTTGTTATTGTTCCACAAATCGTAAGGTTTTGAGGCTGCTTTGTAATACTTTCGCCGCCAAACTGTACAAAAACTTGCACAAAAACCCGGTTCATATAGCTTTAGTGGGTAACCCCAATAGTGGCAAAAGCAGTCTTTTTAACGCCCTTACAGGTTTAAATCAGCAGGTAGGAAATTTTCCGGGCGTAACAGTAGATAAAAAAACGGGTGATGTACAGTTAGATGATACCCATGCTGCCTTACTGATAGATTTACCGGGCACTTACAGTCTTTATCCTCGTCGTGCCGATGAATGGGTGGCTTATAAAGTACTCATGGGCGTAGATGAAACCGTACAGCCAGAGCTTGTACTGTTGGTGGCCGATGCCAGTAACTTAAAACGGAACCTACTATTCTGCTCGCAAATACTCGATTTAAAAGTACCCGTGGTAGTAGCACTTACTATGACCGATTTGGCCAAGAAAACCAATATCAACATTGATATTGCTGGTTTGGAACGAGAATTAGGCGTACAAATAATTCCTGTAAACCCCAGAAAAAACAAGGGTTTACCAGCGCTAAAAAAAGCCATTGTACAAACATTGGTGGCGCCTAAGCATAGCTTTGAAAACCGAGCCAACTTTGTACCAATAGATGCTGCCAACACGCCACTGCTACAACAAGTGGAACCTTTGCATCCCAATTTTGTGCCCTATAAAGCCCTTCATTTTGTAATGAATGGCGATGTGTTGAGTACAAACGCTGGTGCCTTACAACAGTTAGCTACCAATCATTCCTTCAATAGTACCAAAACCCAGGCTAACGAAATATTACAGCGTTTTACCCGTATACGCAGTATTATGCAAAACACGGTGGTGGAACCCGATCCGCTTCAGAAAAAGCTTTTTACAGAAAAGCTAGATAATGTATTGCTACACAAAGTATGGGGCTATGGTATTTTACTTACCACGCTGTTTCTACTATTTCAGAGTATTTTTTGGCTGGCTCAGTACCCCATGGATGCTATTGACAATGCATTTTCAGCGGTAAACCAATGGCTGCTGCTACACTTACCCACGGCTTGGTATAGCGATTTGCTTGTAAACGGCTTGTTGGCGGGCTTAAACGGTATCTTGGTTTTTGTGCCGCAAATCATGATTTTATTTGGGCTCATCACTATTTTAGAGGATAGCGGCTACATGGCACGTATTAGCTTTTTAAGCGATAAGTTGATGCGGAAATCGGGTCTAAACGGCAAAAGTGTAATGCCCATGATCAGTGGTTTTGCCTGTGCAGTGCCCGCTATTATGAGTGCCCGAAACATTGAAAACCAAAAGGAGCGATTGCTGACATTGTTAGTAACGCCCTTTATTAGCTGTAGTGCCAGGCTACCTGTATATACTATACTAATAACATTGGTGGTGCCCAAAACCTATTTTTTAGGTATCCTTAGTTTACAAGGTTTGGTAATGATGGCTTTGTACATTTTAGGCGTAGTATTGGCCTTGGCTTCTAGCTATATTGGTAAGTGGTTTATTAAGAGTGTAGAAAAAAGCTTTTTTATTTTAGAGCTGCCTACCTACCGAGAGCCACGCTGGAAAAATGTGCTGGTAACTATGGTAGAAAAGGCGAAAGTATTTGTGGTAGATGCTGGTAAAATTATCATCGTAATTAGTTTAATAATTTGGTTTACTAGCAATTACGGACCAGCAGAACGCATGGAACGTATTACCCAAAATTATGAGCAAGCCCTAGCCCAAGCACCTGCGGAGGAGCACCCACAATTAGAAAAGAATTTTGCAGCCCAAAAATTAGCCAATTCCTACGCAGGTATTATGGGTAAAGCTATAGAACCTGCCATAGCACCGCTGGGCTACGATTGGAAAATAGGCATTGCCCTAATTACCTCCTTTGCCGCCCGGGAAGTTTTTGTAGGTACCATGGCCACACTTTACAGTGCCGATGAAGAGGATGGTGCTGGCCTACGGGAGAAAATGCAAGCCGCCACTACTGAAAACGGTACACCTGTGTACACCTTACCTACCGCACTTTCCCTCATGGTTTTTTATGCTTTGGCCATGCAATGCATGAGCACCTTGGCTATAGTGAAGCGAGAAACCAAAACCTGGAAATGGCCTTTGATACAATTAGTGGGGATGACGGTGATAGCCTACTTAGCTAGCTGGCTTACTTACACGGTGGCCTTAGCTTTTACTGCCTAAAAAATGTTGACAGGCCGTTATGGCCTGCGTCAAACGCTGCGTGCCTACAGCATCTACCTCCGCAAAAGGAATTTGCTGTTCTACCAGAAAACTTTTGTAGATATGGTATAGATTCTTTCGGATGGTTTCATCAGGGTATTCTCGCAAACCATCGTTTACCCATGGTAGGTTCGATTGGCATAGCAAATAAAAATCGGCTGGTTCTGCTGCTAATTTTTCTAAAATAAAAGCGTGGCAGTTTTGGTAAACAAATTCACACCAAACCTTCATCACCAGCATATCGGTATCCCAAAATGCCAGTGGGCACGCTGTTTTTTCGGCTTCCAGTACGGCCGTTTGCTGACCTTTCCATTGGCCTTGTGCTATGGTTAATAAGGTATCGTAGGTGTAAGCAGTACCGTTCTCTTCTAAAAACGCCCGGGCAAACTCCGCTGCAAAAGGCGCCTGAAAATGGGCAGCGAGCTCCTGTGTTAAAACCGATTTGCCAGCGTTTTCTGGTCCTACTATTGCAATTTTTATCATCAATCCAAAGGGGCTTTTTTTCTTGTACTTGGCACCGCTTGGTACCATGCTTGGGCACCCAATACTGCCAATACTAGCAGCACCATAAACTGTACGCTAGTAAATACATATCCCTTCACAAAATAAAGGGGAATACTTATGGCGTTGGTTATAATCCACCAAAACCAGCTCATAATTTTCTTTTTTGCCATTAAATACATACCTATATAGGCACTGGCGCTAGCAGCAGCATCCGCCCAAGGAATAGCTTCTGGGGCAAAATATTGCTGAAAAAACTGTAGTGCTCCAAACAGCAAAAGGTAAATGGCCACAAAAGCCAATAGCTGGTATACAATGGCTTTATTGGTATCCATCGTTACTTGTAAAACAGGTGCTTGTGCAAGGTTTTTTTGGCTCCATAGGTACCAGCCATACAAACTCATTACGGTATAGTATAGGTTTACACTTGCTTCGCCTAGTAAATGGCCTTTCCAGCATAGGTAGGTGTAAATAATGGTACTTACCAAGCCTGTGGGGTATACCCAAACCATGAGCTTTCTGGAGAAATACACACTTAGTATGCCCGTGCACACCGCCACCGCTTCCAGTAAACTAGTGGCTAAAAGGCCTTGCCAAAACTGCTCAAGTATTGTTTGCATACTATGCGGGGAAAAGTTATCATTGCTAAAATATCTCATTTGAAGCAACTAATTGTTTTTTGCTGTTGGCTACTACTATTAGCTAGCTGCGGTAAAAAAAATATCAGCAAAACCAGTTTTAATGTACGCCAAACGGGTAAGGCCAGTTTTTATGCCGATAAGTTTGAGGGTAGAAAAACGGCTAGTGGCGAAACCTACTGGCACCAAAAGTTTACGGCTGCTCACCGTAGCTTACCCTTTGGTACCAAAGTACAAGTGCGTAATAAAGCCAACGGTTTTGTAGCGGTAGTAACTATTAACGATAGAGGTCCGTTTGTGGCGGGTAGAATTATAGATGTAAGCAGGGCAGCTGCTAAAAAGCTAGATATGATAAGGGCCGGTGTGGCCGATGTAGAAATAGCCTACTAGTTAATTACGGCAAAAAACGTACCTTACCACTTGAAATTAAACTGTAGGAAAATCCAACATATGAAACTGCCCCCATTGGCAAATAAATGTGTATTCTTTTGGCTTGTAAGTATGCTATTGGCATTACCTGCAAGTGCTCAAAATATTTCAGCTAAGCCCATTGTAAAAAATGCGTTTGTGGATTTGCGAACTGCCAATTTATCTACCAGTATTTCCTTGGCCGGCGAATGGAAATTTTACTGGAACAAATTGCTTACACCGCAGCAAGCCCTATTAACTGCACCCGATACGCTGTTGTATTTTCCGCAGCGTTTTGATGAAACATTTTTGCACGGTGTACAGCTACCTTCCATTGGTTTTGCTACCTACAGTGCCACCATAGTTTTGCCGAAACATACACAGCCGCTTAGCATTTTATTGCCCGATAGCTATACCAATAGTAAGCTGTACATCAACGATTCCTTGGTAGGCGAAACCGGTACGGTGGGTACTACGGAGAAAACATCGGTTCCATTTTGGCGTAAGAAAGTGATTCCACTACCTGCCCTAGATACCTTACAACTTACTTTACAAATAAGTAATTTTTACCATAGCAAAGGCGGCCCTGCCAAAAATTTAGAAATCGGTCACTCCTCCTTCTTACTACAAAGCATGGAATTTGAACTTGCTTTCGATTTTTTAGTGGTGGGATTATTTTTAATGGGTGCCATCTTCTTTTTCTCGCTGTATTTTTTTGGATCGGCCGATAAAGCCACCTTGTATTTTGCACTGTTTTGTTTGGCCTATGCTTACCGAGTAGTAGGCTCAGATAGCTATTTTTTACACCAAATAACCAATACTAGTTGGTTTATTACTACCCGTTTAGAGTATTTGAGTTTGTATGTAAGCGTAGGTTTTCTTACCCTATACATCAAAAATTTATTTCCGGAGGATACGCCAGAAAAGCTGGTACAATTGGCCTTGTTTGTGTTACTCGCATTTTCCACCATTACACTTATTGCGGAGCCATTTGTATATACCGAGATGCTGAATTTTACCTTGTTAATCATCATTGGTATTGTGTTTATGAGTTTGTATGTATTTTTTAAAGCGTTTATAAAACGCCGTACCGGCTCCATTTATGCACTGCTTAGTATTTGCTTAATGGCAATGGTTTTCTTTATGCTGGTGTTCTCCTATTTTGGGTATGCCAAAATACATCCATCTGCTATGAGTGTGGGGTATATGGTATTTATTGCCCTTCAATCGCTAATACTCAGTTTCCGGTTTTCGCACCAATTAAAAACGGCTCAACGCCAAGCAGAGCAAGGTCTTTCCGCCAAAAGCGAGTTTTTGAGTACCATGAGCCATGAAATTAGAACACCGCTCAATAGCGTTATCGGGTTAACCCATATTCTCTTAAAAAACAATCCACGTACCGATCAGAAAGAAGATTTAGATGTACTACTTTTTTCCGCCAATAATTTGCTAGGTATAGTAAACGATATCTTGGATTATAATAAAATAGAAGCTGGAAAATTATATTTCGAAAAAATAGATATTGATATCCCTGGCATAGCTAAAAATATTGTAGGTGGTATGCGTGTGGTGGCCAATGAAAAAGCCTTGGATATTCAATTAATTGTAGATCTTGCACTAAATCACTATGTGCTGGGCGATTCTATTCGGTTGGCACAGGTATTGACCAATTTACTGCACAATGCGGTAAAGTTTACAGCTCAGGGACATGTTTTATTAAAAATATCTGTAATGGAAAAAAGTAAAACACATACTTCCTTACAGTTTAAGGTAGAGGATACTGGTATAGGTATACCCAAGGAAAAACAAGAGTATATTTTTGATAGGTTTACACAAGCCGATTCCTCTACCTCTCGTAGTTATGGTGGTACGGGTTTAGGCTTGGCTATTTGTAAAAGAATTATAGAGGCTTGGGGTGGTGTACTTACGTTACGTAGCCAAGTAGGTGTGGGTACTACCTTCTTTTTCACCATCGATTTTCCTACGGTAGATAGAAAGTTAGATACAAACCATGTTTTATTGAACGATATCAACAAGCCCAAACAAAGTTTTACGGGGCTAGCGGGTGTGCAGGTGTTACTAGTAGAGGATAACCCGATAAATGTAATGGTGGCCAAAAACTTTTTAGATGAATGGGGTGCTGTTACCGAAGTAGCTGAAAACGGTGCTGAAGCAGTAGAAAAAATAGATGCCCAAAAGCATCAATTGGTATTGATGGATATGCACATGCCAATTATGGATGGCTACGAGGCTACCAAAATAATACGCTCAAGAGGCATCACTATACCCATCATAGCCCTTACGGCCAATGTACCGGAAGATGTGGCTAAAGAGCTAGCAGAATCGGGCATGAGTGGCATAGTAGTAAAACCTTTTATACCCGATGTATTGTACACCACCATGGTGGAATTTATAAACCATACTAAACCCAATTCAAGAAATGTATAAACTAGGTACAGCTATTTTACTAGGCAGCTTGTTGGTTTTTTCTGCCTGTAAAACTCGAAAAAAAACTGCTAAATCCAATACCAACGAGTTAAAGCATAGTGTTTTATTGGTAGATGATAGTACAGAATATATTCATGTAAAACCGAATACTTTTTTTGTGGTACAATTAAAGCAAAAAGGTATTAACAATGAGTTTTGGCAATACTGCGGTACCAATGCCCTAATAGCCTATGAAGGCAATAAGCATATGGTGGAAGTAGATAAGAAAAAATACAGCGGCTTAAAAACAAGTTCCGATAAATTTAGTTTTCATAGCTATTACGCTACTGGTGTAGATGAGTTGCGTTTTGTAAAACTCAATGCAGCAAAAACCGATATAGTGGAGGAAAGAATAGTACGGGTAGTAGTAGGTAGAAAATAAACCACCGCACCGCTGCTTATTCCTCTTTTTTATTGGAAAACTTACTTACCAAAATACCTACAAGTACTACCGAATAAAACTGACCGGCAATACCCATTAACGCAGCTACAAGCTTGGTATAATGAGCATTGGGTGTAATATCGCCGTAGCCAATAGTAGTAAGGGTGATAGAGCAGAAATATACCAAATCCATATAGGTATTGGCAGGATTGGAATAGTCGAGTCCTTTAAACGAATTAGTATCTAAATAAGCCCACATTTGAAATAAAAACACAAATATTTCTATCATTAAAAGTAATCCGCATGCAGCGGCGGATATAATATCAATATTTATATAGCTCGGCTTTATTAAAAATTGAAAAACACTTACAAAAATGAAGGTGAAAAAAGCCACATAACTCACGTTTAGTAAAAACATAAACTGCGGCACGCCTTTAAAAAAAGAGAGCAGCACAGGAAAGGCAATTACTATTAAGGTTAACGCCGTTTTTAGGGTATTGGTTAGTTTGCCTTTGGCAATAAAAACACCTACACTAGCTAGGCCAAGAATACCCATATTAATGGGCCAAAGCACTTCCGTGTACAGTTCCATATCTCTCAAAAAAATTCCAATAAATAGGTGCTGTAGTAAAGCACCTAAAAGCAGTTCATACTTTCGTTTTTTTAGAAAAATTTGTAAGGTCATAGTTACTATGCTATGGGTGGATGGTGAGTAAATGTTCACTTAATCTATGGCCCTAAAATACCTTCTGTATTTGGGAATTTTCAGAATAGCAAATCATGGCATTTTGTTTCCATAGAAAGGTGCTTACTCCGTACTTTCAAATTCACCGGCTTGTTTATTTTTCCGCACTTTATTGGCTAAAAAATACTTACCATTCATGGCTACGTAAACACCAGCTGGCAATGTTTGCACAAAAGCTATGGCACTACCTAAATTAAATAACCCATCGCTACTACCAAATTTATAGGGTATCATAGCACCCGTAAGTACAATGGTTTTTGCTATGCCGTGGGCTGCCACCATACTAGCGGTTTCTGCCATGGTATCGGTTCCGTGGGTGATGATTATTTGATCTTCTTCGCACTTGGCACAGTGTTCCGCTATGAGTTCTCTATCTAAATCAGTCATTTCCAAACTATCCACCATCATTAGTGTACGCATATCTACCTCAACACTGCATCGGCCAAGCTGCAACATTTCTGGCAAGTGTGTATCCTTAAAATACAAGGTGCCGTTGAGTTCATTATACTCTTTATCAAAAGTGCCGCCGGTAACAAATATTCGTATAGCCATACGCTAAATTAGCGGTATTTGTGTATTGGATGGTTCGTAAGGTATTGTGTGTTTGCTGAAACTAGCTGCAAAATGCCATAAAAAAAGGCTGCATCCTTTTTAAAAGATGCAGCCTTTTGTAATAAAGGGAAATAATTATTGTTTTACAATGGTAAAGTCGGCACTAGTGGCGTTACCTACTACACGTAATTTGTATTGGCCCGCTGGTAAACTGGCAGGTAATACTTGCTGTACAGTAGTGGTACCAGCTTGTACGGTTAACTGGTTGGTAGCTACTAATTTACCAGTAGTACTAAATACTTGAATACCTACTTTATCGGCCACCAAGCTTGGAATGGTAATGTTTACGGTATTGCCTTCCACTAGGGTGGGGAATACGGTTATGGCCGATTTGGGTGTGCCTTGTATAGTTAGCGTTCTGCTAAGGGTAAAGTTACCATCTCTACTTACCATACGTAAACGGTACTGGTTAATGTTGGCAATATTTACATCGGTAAAACTATAGCTAGCACCAGCGGCTGCGTTTCTTGCAGCAACGGTACCAAGGGTTACCCAAGTGTTATTCACCAATTTTTGAACTTCAAAGTTGGCAGCATTTAGTTCGGTGCTAGTAGCCCAAGCTAATTGAATATTATTACGCTGTAACTGAGCGGTAAAGCTGCTAAGTGTTATAGGTAATGCTACGGCAGTACGATAGTTACTGATGGTGGTAAAATTTCCTGGAGCTGACCATGAAGTGCCATTGTTATCATTGGGCACGGCGTCAAAATTTCCGTGGCTACCTTGGTCGCCACCAATTACAAACTGAACATCGGCTACTGTTACATTAGCACCAATTACGCTACGAGGTACACGAATTTCGATGAACCCAGCACTTGTATTGGTAAAAATTCCTTTTGCTTCATTGCCGCTTGCATTTCTGTTGGTTCCAGTACCAGTCCACGCCGTACCATCCCAAACATGAAATTCCATGTAGTTACTACCACTAAGGTCGCCACGGAAAATAAAATCTGGTGCATTGGTATGGTTGTAAGTTATTTGCCTACCCCAAGCGTCTGTTCGGCCACCGCCAGATTGCGTGTTTACCACAAAAATAAATTGTTGCCAACTCTGGGCTGTACACTCGGCACCAAAGTATACATAGTTAGCATCGGTAGTTACGTACAAAGTACGGGCATTAGCATCTGCCCAGCCTGCTACACCGTCGCCAGTGGCTACGGCTGCTCCCCAACCTTCTGTTGGGCTATAACTACCATCAAGTGTGGGTGTGCCTGCAAGTGCTGCTAGCGAGCATAGTGAGGCAGAAAAAAGTGTAAAAATTTTCTTCATATAACAAGTTTAGAATGTTAAGGTACAAAGAAAATTTGCTTAACACTACTTTCACAAAATTTTTTTGTGTAAAAAGTACATTAAGTACCTTTTTTGTAAAAAATAGAGGCTATTTATTGTATAAATGCTTGCCAATCAGCTAACATGGAACCTTTAATAACTCGAGGGAATTTATGCTGTCCACCCATTTTGCCCTTACTTTCCATAAACTTAAAAAAGCAACTCTCCGGTAGCACTTTTACATGCAAATTTTTCAAGGCACTTTTTCGCTCCACAGCGTAATCATCGTTCAGTATACAAAGTTCCTCATCTAATGCCTTGGCTATGGCTGCTTCATCTACCGTATCGTTGGTGGCAATATACCATTGGTGAGCAAAAAAGCTTCCTTCGGGTATGCCTGCCACGGTAAATTCGGGAATACTAATATTGAATTTTTCCGAAACCGTTTTTACGGCTTTATTCATATTATCTACACTTAGGTGCTCGCCTACTAAACTTAAAAAATGTTTGGTTCGGCCAGTTATAATTATTTCGGCAGCTTCCTTATTAATAAATTTGATGGTATCGCCAATGAGGTACCGCCAAGCCCCTGCGGAAGTAGTAATGAGCAAAGCATAATCTTTATCCTCTTCCACCTCATGTATCATCAACGCTTTTGCTTGCGGCAATAAATCGCCATTGGCATCAAAATTGGCATCGTCAAAAGGTACAAATTCAAAAAATATATGTTCGTTGGTTACCAAACGCATGCCTTTTTGAAACTGCTTATCTTGATACGCTAAAAAGCCCTCGCTAGCCAAATAAGTTTCAATGTAGGTAAGGGGTTTACCCAATAGTTTTTCGAAGCCCTTTTTGTAGGGTTCAAAACTTACACCGCCGTGTACAAAAAAAGTAAGGTTGGGCCAAATATCATGTATGTTAGCTAGCTTGTACTTTTCTATAATTTGCTCCATACACATTTGTATCCAAGCAGGTACGCCTACTACAAAACTTATATCCCATTCAGGCGCTTTATCTACTATTTCTTGTAGCTTTTTATTCCAATCTTTTTCTTTGGCTATTTGTTTGCCGGGCTTATAAAATGGCTGAAACCAAAACGGACTGCGTTTAGCCGTGATACCACTTAAATCGCCCGAGTAAAAACCGTTTCCTTTTTGTAGTTCTGTACTGCCACCAAGAGCTAGCCAAGCCTTTCCAAAACTTTTTACAGGTACACCTTCGTAGCTACGCAAGCTAAACAACTGTTTTAGCATAATTACGCGGTTGCCTCGCAATAAATCGGTAGTAATAGGTATATACTTGCTACTACTTTCGCTGGTGCCGCTACTTAGTGCATAGAATTTTATTTTACCAGGCCAGCATACATCGGCCTCGCCTTCAATGGTTTTGTGCCACCACTGCTGGTAAATAGTATTGTAATTATAATGAGGTACCACCTGCTGAAACTTTTTTGCAGGGTGTTTGCTCAATAATATTTCATCAAAATGATTGGCCTGACCAAATGCCGTAAACTTTGCACGTTTTAGCAGTTTCTTTAGCACCCTTATTTGCTGCCTCCTTAAATCGTTAATAGGCAAACGAAGGGCTTTGGCTACACTTGCAGGAACTTTAATATCTATTAGTGGCATGCTATATCGTGAAATTTCAAACCTCGAAAATACAACTTTACCGCTATTGCAGGGTTTTGCTGGTAATAATAACCTTACCACGTACGTGTTTGCTACTACTGCCTACAATGGCGGGTGCATGGGCAAAATACCAGTAAAAATTATATTGGCCGCTGTGGGCACACATCATTTCTATGGCATCCGCCACGCCAAAATCGACTCCGATTAGCCACATAATATCAGCGTTTTTTGGAACGGTAGATAGTGTTTGCGTTAGCTGCAAAGGAATATGCAAATGAGCCTGCTTCAATGCTTGAAAACTAGCCAACGAACCTATACAATAAAACACAGCTATAGCCGCTGGTTCACAGGTTTTTGGGTTGGTTTTTTGTCGGTTTTTTGCCCAGTTTACGCCCCAAGTTAATATTTGAGTGATAGGTTTATAGTACCAAGCTGCATAGTGCTTTTTTACATACAATAGCATGGCCCCAAAAAAATACTCGGCATAGCTAGCCGATGATTTTACGGTGCTTTCCCCCTTAAAATGAATCAATTTTTGGCTACCCAAATACCAATTATCATAGCCTGCTTGAAGCATGGTAACACATAAATCTATATCCTCGCCATACATAAAATAGCGTTCATCAAAGCCGCCAATTTTTTGCAAAACGTGGGTGGAGCCTAACATAAATGCACCCGGTAAAATATCTACAGGTACATCGGCTTGGTTGGGTATTTGGCCCAATGCATATTTGTTCCACCAGCGGTGGGTTGGGTATTTTTCGGCAAGGCCCGCCACTTTAAAAAAGCTGCCTAGTATGGTAGGTTTTTCGCGTTTACTTTCGGGCAAAAACTGTCCGCTACCATCTATCAATTGAACGCCTAACACCCCTAAAATTGGGTATTTTATGGCATGGTTAAGTGTATGTGTAAATAGGTTTTCTGGCACCAAAGTATCGGGGTTTACAAACACGGTGTAGTTACCTTTGGCTTGCTGTAAAGCCACATTATTGGCCTTGGCAAACCCTATATTTTTTGGTAAGCCTAGCCACTGTACTTGCGGAAAATGCTGGCGTACCAAGGCTTCACTATCATCGCCAGAGGCATTATCTACCACTATTATTTCGCTTTCTATAGTTTGTAATGCACGCTGTAAGGTGTGCAAACAAAACAATAAGTAGTGGGGCACTTTATAATTTACTATAATAACCGTTACCTGCATGTGTTACAAATATATTACCCTAGCCAGCACTTTATGCATAACGCCCCACCAAGCCTATATTTGCAACATGTTTTTACAAACCCTTTTACAAGCCACAGAAAAGGCTGCTCTACACATGAAACTGCATTTTGAAAAGCCATTTGCAGTGCACAATAAGGAAGGTGTTAACAACCTTGTTACCGAGGTAGATACCGCCTGTGAAGCTATTATTTTAAATACTATTCAGTCGGCATTTCCGCAGCATGCCATCCTTACGGAGGAGGCTGGTAGCTTGGTGCAAGACAGTGCCTATAAGTGGATCATCGACCCCATTGATGGTACCGTAAATTTTGCTCATGGTATACCCATTTGCTGCGTAAGTATAGGGCTAGAGCACAATGGCAGCATGGTTTTAGGAGCCGTATACAACCCGTTTTTGAATGAGTTTTTCGTGGCCGAAAAAGGTAAAGGAGCTACACTAAACCAAAAACCCATACAAGTTTCGCAAAAGCAATTATTACTGGAAAGCTGTTTGGTTACAGGTTTCCCTTACACTTATTTAGATATGCCCAATGGGCCATTACAAGTTTTTGAGAAACTCATAAAAAAAGGAATACCCGTACGCCGTTTAGGTAGTGCCGCTATAGATTTATGCTATGTAGCTGCTGGGCGTTTTGATGGGTTTTATGAACATAAATTACAGGCTTGGGATAGTGCCGCTGGTTTTTTAATGGTTACGGAAGCGGGTGGTACCGTTACCGACTTTGAGGGGAAACCTTATAGCGTTTATCAGCCACATCTTTTAGCTACCAACGGTATTATTCATACACATTTACAAGCCGTAATAAACGGTGCCGAAGTTTAATAAAATAATTATGCAGCAGGAAAGAACAGAGATACAGGAATTAGGTGAATTTGGCTTGATAAAACACCTTACAAAAAATTTTGAAATACAGCAAGCGAGCACCGTTTTGGGCATTGGTGACGATGCTGCCGTGATAGATCATTTTGGTAAGCAAACCGTAGTAACTACCGATTTATTAGTAGAGGGCGTACACTTCGATTTAATGTACACACCCTTAAAACACTTGGGATATAAAAGCGTGATAGCCAACCTTAGCGATGTTTTTGCTATGAACGCTACCCCCACACAAATAACGGTGAGTGTAGCATTTAGCAACCGATTTAGTGTAGAAGCACTAACAGAGTTTTATGATGGCGTATATGCTGCCTGCGAAAAATATGGGGTAGATTTAATTGGGGGCGATACCAGCACTTCGCAAAAAGGATTTTTAATATCTGTTACTGCCCTTGGTGAAGTAGCCCCCAACCAGTTTGTAAAAAGAAGCACCGCTAAAGAGGGCGATTTGGTATGCGTTTCTGGCTATTTAGGAGCAGCGTTTTTGGGTTTAACTTTACTGGAAAGAGAAAAGAAAATTTACTTAGAAAATCCTGCCATACAGCCCGATTTGGAGCAGCAAGATTATATAGTAGGCAAACTTCTAAAACCGGAAGCCCGGCAAGATATTATTCAATATTTGGAAGCTCAAAAAATAGTACCTACCGCCATGCAAGATGTGAGCGACGGACTAAGCAGCGAGTTACTACATATATGCCAGCAAAGTGAAGTGGGCTGTGTAATACATGAAGATAAAATTCCCGTGCATGATGATGCTAGAAAAGCGGCATTCAAATTTGGGTTAGACCCTACCGTTTGTGCACTGAACGGTGGCGAAGATTATGAGCTTTTATTCACCATATCGCAAAGCGATTATGAAAAAATAGTTTTAAACGAAGAAATTAGTGTAATTGGTTATATTACAAACCAACCAGAAAAGCTACAATTGGTAACCCGTGGTGGTAATACACATGCCATTACTGCCCAAGGGTGGAACAGTTTTGCGAAGTAAGGTGCCCCAGCAATGAGAAGTTATTCGTTAAAATACTTTATTGATAATTTGGCTTTAGTTTGTTTATTTACCATATCACTACTAAGTAGTAGTTGTAGTAACGAACCAACTAGAAGCTATTCGTCTATTATCGATTCACTTGTACAACAGTACTATGTGCCAGGTCAAAGTGAAAAAACGGTCAGTTACCTTCAAAACAACATACCTGCATTTGCAGAATTAGCCAAGGATGATGCAGCTAAGAAGTTTAATATATTAGCCGACTATTACACCGTGATGGATAAGAACTTATACATGGCTTATAAATACAGTGATAGTGCTGTAAAAGCCATTGCAAATAAAGCGGAGAGTAATAAAGATCTTTATTTAGAAATCAATTTACGACACAGCAATATCTTATTTGATTTAAACCGAAACGAGGAAGGATATGAATCGTTCTTTCAAACCAAAAGAACAATTGAACAAAACTTTGACTCCTGTTATTTGTGGAGATTTTATGATAAAATTTCACATGGTTTATATGCCAATAGAAAATATTTGCCAGCTATTAATTATTACCTGCGTTCTGTAGATTTAATACGAAATTGTAAGATATATAGCGAGATTGATATTATGTATTACTTACAAGGCAACTATGATAATATTGCCTTGTGCTACGAAAAGATAGGTAGATTTGAATTAGCAGATTCCTTCTACACAGAAGCCCTTGCCGTTACCGAAAAATTTCGTTACAAGCATAGCATCACCAGTGACTCCGACCAAGTTAAATTAGACATTGCTGAAAGTGTAATACTAGGAAATTTTGGATCTAGCTTATTACAGCAAAAAAAATTCGTACCAGCAATAGACTGTTTAACTAAGTCGTTACAGT
>RDXK01000322.1 GCA_004292605.1 Bacteroidota bacterium | reverse complement strand
GCTGTAGCTTGCGTATTAGGTACTCGCTATGTGTTTCAATAATAAATTGAATGCCAAAAGTTTTTACGGCATCCACAAACATTTCTGCTAGCAACGATTGAAAATTGGGGTGTAGGTTGGCTTCTGGTTCTTCAACGATGATGGTTTTAGGTGGGTAACCTTCATCTATATTATAAAAATGAGTAGCACATAGGATGATTAGTGGTAATAGTTTTCTATAGCCATACCCAAAATCATTTATTTGCCTACGTTCTCCTGTAGGTGTTACTATTTGTATGCTAACGGTATTTCCTAGCTTCTCTACGTCTGCTTCTAGTGTACCGTCAATCCCAAATTTTTGTAGCCAAGTATTACCAAAGTTATTTAACGATTTAAATCTGGTGATGTTTTTTCTATTTAAGGTAAACACCGAGGAGTTGGGGTTGAAGTTCTCCTTAAATACCCTATTGCTTTCAACGGAGTCGTTGCCAAGAAAATTCACCGCTTCAAATCTTTCAAATAGGCTGGTCAGTGGGTACACAATGTTTTTATTCGTAAACCTGTCGTAGCTGGATGAGGTATCAAAATTATTTAAGTACCATTCGGGAAATATTTGGTCTTCGTACTCAAAATGGTTTTGTAGCAACTCGTAAAGATTGGTCTTTAGAATATCGGCCACTAGCTGTAGCCCATTTTTTTCTTGTAAATCCACGTTAGTTAATTCCGGGATTTCGAAAACGAATGCTTTCTTCTCTTTTTTACGAGAACTTGCTTTAGGTTCTTTTTGCTCGTTAGAAAAGTCAGGGTTTGCAGCGTGGCTTTGTTCGTCATCGAACAGACTCTCGTCCGCAGGAAAAGACATCGTATTTGGAACAAAATAATTAAAAAAGCCTTGGGATACGTTAAAGGAATCAGGCGTATTTTGATCGTAGAAAATACGTAATCGGTATGCAATTCGTCGCTCACCTTCAGTTAATAGAAGCTGTCTGTGTATTAGCATCAGATGGTTTTCTTCGTGGTACCGTTTTCCTGTTACTGTAAGAAATAGATCATCAAAGTCGGAATTTTTCTGTCGTAAAAATTGTATCAGAAAGTAAAGGGGCAATACCGAAAGGTTGTATAAATAATTGAAGTTTTTAAAGTGATTTAACAGGAAATTATTTTGCAAATTTCTCGATAAAATTTCTGAAAGTTCATCGTCAAGGTAGCCATCAGCATTGCTGTACTGTTTGCGTGATTGGAGTTTTAAAAATGCAAATAATCGATGTTGATTAACAAATAGATCTATGTTATTGTCATTTGCGTCACGTCCTACTATATCATGTATGTTGTTGGGATCATTTGTTTTTGGTACATAAATACTTCGGGCTAACGACGCTACTAATTTTTGAGACTTTCTTTCTACAAACTCCATCCTTATCAAATGTGCTTCATCTTGTACTCTTGATACTAGTGTTTGGAAAACAAGCCTTACCAATAGCCCCTCTGGCCATGGCAGGGAAATGCTAAATTGATTACTGTTTGCAGAAGCATTCACCAAATTCTCCACAGAGCCAAGGCGATTATATAAATCGTTATCGAAAGTGGTGAAGGGGTATTCTAATAATTTTAGAAAAAGTAAATCGTTGCCAACAAACTCCTCTCGTTCGTTTTGCCTGGCTAAAATACTCTGGACGTTTTGCTTTAGAAATAATAAAGCATTACTGATATTACTTTTTCCAGAATTATTCTGTCCGGTAATTATGTTTATTTGTTCGAAGTCAATGAAATATTCGGTTGCAAATGATCGAAATTGCTTGAATCCTATTCCACTTTGAGGCTTTTGCATATTTGTTGTTTTCAATGGCATATTATTCGATAAATATAATAGAATTCTACTTTCAGTCTTCGGTTTATCGACAGCGATAAAAGGCCACTTCAAAACGGATAACTCTTCGCAGCCCCGATAGAAGCGGTAGCCCACAGCCCCAACATTGACTGTTGGGGGCGAGGACTACAAGCGGATAGCGGGAAATGCTGCCCAAAAAAGAAAGGCAAATGTTGCCACTGTACCAACCTACACCGAGCCACAGGTATTTTTGTATGTTTGTCCACACGCTTGTGCGATTTTAAATAATGATTGTATGCAATATGGAATTATAGGTAGTGGTAGCTGGGCTACGGCCATAGCAAAAATGCTTACGGATAACAAACATACTATTCACTGGTGGATACGGAATGCCGAAACTATTTTACATATAAAAAAACGTAGGCATAACCCACGTTATTTAAGCAATGCTTATTTTGATAATCAACTTCTAAAAATGTGGGAACACGCCCCAGAGGTTGTTGCCGCGGCCGATTACATCATCATAGCAGTACCAAGTGCCTATGTAATAGAAAGCTTGGAAAACCTGCCAGCCAATGCCTTTGCGGGTAAAAAAATCATATCGGCTGTAAAGGGTATTTTACCTAGTACGAACCAACTGTTACATGAATATTTAGCAGAGAAATTTGGTGTGCCTACCAGTGATTATTTCACGTTATTAGGTCCGTGCCATGCCGAAGAAGTAGCCGCAGAAAAACTGAGTTATCTTACGTTTAGCGGTACCGATACGGCAGCTGCTACGGCCATTGCCGACTGCTTTAAAGGTCCCTACATAAACACGGTGGTAAACCACGATGTAGTAGGGGCACAGTATGCAGCCGTACTAAAAAATATTTACGCGTTGGGTGCTGGTATAGCTCATGGCTTGGAATATGGCGATAATTTTCAAAGTGTGTATATAGCCAACGCCGCTAATGAAATGGTGAATTTTTTAAAGAAGTGTGCTCCTTGCACAGGTGTAGAAGGTATTAACTATGCAGCATCCGTGTACTTGGGCGATTTACTGGTAACCTGCTATAGTTTGTACAGTAGAAACAGAACCTTTGGTAACATGCTGGGCAAGGGCTACAGCGTAAAATCGGCTCAGTTGGAAATGAATATGGTGGCAGA
>RDXK01000321.1 GCA_004292605.1 Bacteroidota bacterium | reverse complement strand
CGTGGTGCCCAGTAGCGTTCATTCAAATCGCTGATGGTAACACCCATACTAGTACTGGCATGTACAAATTTATTGTTGGTTAGGTACACCCCCACATGGTTTATGCGGCCACCATTGCTAAAAAAAACCAAATCGCCTTCCCTCAAATCGCTAACGGCCTCTACCCTTTCAGCGGCATCAAACTGTTCCTGAGCCGTTCTAGGCAATTGTTTGCCATACACATCTCTAAAAATTGCAGTGGTAAATCCGGAACAGTCAATACACGAAACCGTATTGCCACCCATACAGTATTTAGTGCCCCACCATGTATGAATTTGCTGCAATAGCGGTAAATTTTGCATTCGTTCTACCGATGCATCGGTGTAAATAGCGTACCGTATTTGTAACCAATTGGCTTTTTCTATATCAAAACCCAGCATGGCTTTATCGGCCGCCGTATAAGTGGTTTGGTAGCCTTTATGGTTGGTATTGGTTTGCACCGTTCCCGGCTGTAACTGAATATTTTCTAAAAATTTGGGTGATGTATTTTTTACCACAGCCTTGGCATTTTTACGGCTAGCCACATCTTTGCTAGTAGCATTGCGAATATTTCGGCAGCTAGTAGCCAACACCAATACACTTAAAACGGTCCACCATCTTAGTCCCATAGCTGCAAATAAAACAATTTCAACTAAGTTAACCTTGCCTATTTTTTTACAGCAACAGTGTGGAAAAATTTGGTTCTCATTGCCCAAGTAAACCAGCAAAAAATAATGCACTTTTACAAACCCACATACAACCATGTGTGGCTAGGTTTATGACACCATTTTCCCACTTACACGTACACACACAATACTCGCTATTAGATGGAGCTTCCAACATAGATAAACTGTACCAAAAAGCCATGCGGGATGGTATGCCTGCATTGGCCATAACCGATCATGGTAATATGTTTGGTGTGTTCGATTTTGTAAGGCAAGCATGGAAAAACACCAAAGTAGTAGGTAAAACAGATACTGGAAAAGATATTCTTGAACCCATTGTAAAACCCATCATCGGCTGCGAATTTTATGTGGTAGCAGATAGACATAAAAAAATATTTTCCAAGGAAGCAAAAGATGAACGTTTTCATCAATTGTTTTTAGCCATGAATGAAACGGGCTACAAAAACTTAGTAAAACTTACCTCGCTAGGATACATAGAAGGAATGTACAGTAAGTACCCAAGAATAGACAAGGAATTGATAGAAAAATACCATGAAGGCCTTATAGCTACTACCTGCTGTATAGGTGCCATGGTGCCACAAGCATTACTACAAAAAGGCGAGGAAGCAGCGGAACGAGAGTTTAAATGGTGGCTCAATCTATTTGGCGAAAACTATTACATTGAGCTACAGCGGCACAATATGAAGGAGCAGGATTTGGTGAACAATTTTCTTCTGAAAATGGCTGCCAAACACGAGGTTCCGGTAATAGCTAGCAACGATGCCCACTATGTAGACAACGACGACTACAATGCCCACGATATCTTGCTATGTGTAAACACCGGTGAAAAGCAAAGCACACCAGGTTTCGACGATTTTATTGACGATTCAATTGCCGTAAAAAACCGTCGTTTTAAATTCCCGAACGATCAGTTTTATTTCAAAACCACCCATGAAATGAAACAGGTTTTTGCCGATGTGCCACAGGCCATTGACAATACCAACGCCATTGTAGATAAGGTAAAAGCCCTGAAATTAGAAAAGGATATTTTGCTCCCCGCCTTCCCCATTCCTGCGGAATTTAAAACCACCGATAACCAGGAGTTAAACCAATGGCAATACCTACATCACCTTACCTACGAAGGTGCCAGAAAGCGGTACGGAACTATTATACCCGAGGTGCAAGAAAGGCTCGATTTTGAACTGAATACTATTAAAATAATGGGTTTTGCGGGCTACTTTTTAATAGTGAGCGACTTTATTAAAGCCGGTAAGGAAATGGGCGTTTATGTGGGGCCGGGCCGTGGTTCTGCCGCAGGTAGTGCCGTGGCGTACTGTATAGAAATAACCAACGTAGATCCGATAAAATACGACTTACTTTTTGAGCGTTTCCTAAACCCCGACAGGAAAAGCATGCCGGATATTGATACCGATTTTGATGACGATGGACGGCAAAAAGTGATAGATTATGTGGTGCAAAAATATGGCACTAACCAGGTAGCCCAGATAGTTACTTATGGTACTATGGCAGCCAAAAGCAGCATTAACGATGTGGCAAGGGTAATGGATTTGCCGTTAATGGAAAGCAGGGCACTTACCAAAATGCTGCCCGATAAAATGGGCCTTACCCTAAAGCGTGTATTCACCGCTCCGCTTACCAAAACCGAAGGCGAAAAAAGTTTAGAAGAAAAAGAAGGATTAGCCGCCGATGATTTAGATAAAGTAAAAAAGCTAAGAGAACTCCATGCCAGCAATACGCTAGAAGGCTCCGTACTTAGAGAAGCCGAACGTTTGGAAGGTTCTATCCGCAATACGGGTATACATGCGGCAGGCATCATCATTGCCCCAACCGATTTAACCGATTTAATTCCCGTGGCTACGGCCAAAGACTCGAACCTTTGGGTAACCCAAATAGAAGGAAATAGTATAGAATCGGCCGGGGTAATTAAGATGGATTTTTTGGGGTTGAAAACACTGTCCATCCTAAAATCGGCCCTAGAAATGTTAAGGCGAACCCAAGGCGTAGAAATAGATTTAGACGATATTCCGCTGACGGATGAAAAAACTTACGAACTGTACCAAAAAGCAGAAACCAACTGCATTTTCCAGTTTGAAAGTCCCGGAATGCAGAAATACATGAAGGAGTTAAAGCCCGATAAATTGGGCGATTTAATAGCCATGAATGCCTTGTATCGTCCGGGTCCGTTGGCGTATATCCCCAGCTTTATTGCCCGTAAACATGGCAAGGAACCCGTGGCGTACGATTTGCCGGAAATGGC
>RDXK01000320.1 GCA_004292605.1 Bacteroidota bacterium | reverse complement strand
CAAATGTGGATAGTGCCAATATTTTTGGGCCACGTGCCAATGGTTTAGGAAACTTATGGCGTAAGTATACCAATGATAGAGATATCAATGGTAATGCCGGTAACCTTTTCAAAGTGGGTTGGGTGAATATGCGTTTTGCTGAAATGTTATTGATAAACGCTGAAGCAAAATTAGAAGCAGGCCGTTCTGCCAATGAGGTAGCAGCCAGCATTAACCGAGTACGTACACGTGCCGGTATGCCAATGGTATCGCCTACAGTATTGGCTAGTACGCAATTACTACGTCAGTTAGTGCGTAGAGAAAAAACAGTAGAACTGGCCAACGAAGGTTTGCACATGGCTGATATGCGTAGATGGGATGATGGGGCGTATGCCTTTAGGGTAATGAACAACCAAATGTATGGTCAAAGTACCTCCAGAATGACGTTGATTCCAGGTTTAGGTGTTACGTTTAATACACCACCTACCACGCCTATTTTTGATGCTACTTACGGAGTGCCCACAAGCTGGCCAAATGCCGAAACAGAGCGTTTAAGAAGAGAGCTACGGGTATTTATTAGAGGCCAACACAATTTGTGCCCCATACCTCAAAGCGATATAGATAGAACCCAAGGTAGCTTGGTACAAAACCCAGGCTGGTAATATAAGTGGAAGGTTTGTTTTAGCAATGCAAGTAGGGTAGCAGTAATGCTGCCCTTTTGTATATAAAAGCAGTATTATGTACAGAAATATTTCTTTGGATGCCTTGCGTGGATTGGCCATAATAGGTATGGTACTAAGCGGCAGCATAGCACATGGTGGTATTTTGCCAGCGTGGATGTTTCATGCACAAGTACCGCCGCCTAATCATGTGTTTAATCCTGCATTACCCGGTATTACTTGGGTAGATTTGGTGTTTCCCTTTTTTCTGTTTGCTATGGGTATGGCCATGCCAATGGCTGGTAAAAAATTTGCTCAGTTATTGCCCATGCAGGTAGTAATGACTATACTAAAGCGTTTTGCTTTATTAGCTTTTTTTGCACTATTTACACAGCAGATGAAGGCTTGGGTGGTAACCGATGAGCCTACTACCTACCATTATTTTATTCCATGTTTTGCCTTTGCCGTGCTGGATGTTTTGCTGGCCAATACATGGAAGCTGCTGCTAAAACCTTGGATGTATTGGGTACTTTGGCCTTTGGTTTTATTGGGTTGGTGGTTCATGTATCACCTTACTGGTAAACCATTGAACCTTTATAAAAGTGATATTATTTTACTGGTGTTAGCCAATATGGCCCTTTTCGGTACATTCATTTATTACTTTACTACCAAAAATATACTAGCTCGCTGGGCGGCGGTGGCCGTGGTAATGGCGGTGTTTATTACCGCAAAAAGTACTAGTAGTGGCTGGGTACATAGTGTGTTTTATTGGAATCGTTTTGCCGATTGGAAAATTGATTGGTTGTATAAATTTTACTTCTTAAAATATTTGGCCATAGTAATACCAGGTAGCATTATGGGTAATTATGTGCTAACGCAAGCACCCAATAATGAACCAACAAAATGGGCTGGATTATTATCGTTTCTATTGGTGATAATTAGTACTACTTTATTGTATACCCGCCACACCGAGTGGAATGCTTTGATAAGTTTAACATTAGCGGTAGTAATCTATACACAATGGCGTAGCAAAATATCCTCGATGGCTGTTTTTTTGCTACTGTTGGGTTTAATATTAGAAGCTCATGAAGGTGGTGTTAAAAAAGATCCATCCACCTTTAGTTATTATTTTATAACCGCCGCATTAGCCATCTACACTTGGATAAGTTTAACAGTTTTGCAAACTGCCACGTGGGGGAATAAATTAGTTACCACCACGGCAGCTATTGGGGCAAACCCATTAGTGGCCTATGTAGCGGGTAGCTTATTATTACTGCCCATTTTACACATCACGGGTGGTATCACTTACTTTAACGCCCTCAATACCACACCGTTTATCGGCTTTGTGAAAGGTGTTTTATTCACTAGCTTGGTATGTTTACTAGCCATCATTTATACCAAGAGAAATCGCTTTTGGAAAACTTAGTAAATATGTAATTGCAATTTACCACCTTGCAGTATTTGCTCATGTGTAATAAAAGTTTTGGTAATAGCCTTACCATTCAATACTATTTTATGAAGCTGTTTAGGTAGGGTAGATTTTGTTTTTATTACTTCTACCAACAGTGTTTTACCGTTGGGTAATTGTATGCTTGCACCATTAGCCAATGGGTAGCCAAAATGGTATTGCCCACCTGTAGGGTTCATGGGGTACATGCCTAGGGTAGTCCATACATACCAAGCACTCATTTGTCCACAATCATCGTTACCCACTAGGCCGTCTGGGCCTGTTTTGTACATACTATCGGCCACCACGGGAAGCCATTTGGCGGCTTTGGTAAATTCACCTAAGGCACTGTACATGTATAGAATATGATGACTAGGTTCGTTGCCATGTGCGTACTGCCCTATAAGGCCAGTAACATCGGCCGATACATTGGCTCCATGAAGTTCGCTAGGAGCCGTCATTAAACTATCTAGTTTGGCTACTAATTGCTTTTTACCTCCATACAATGCGGCTAGTTCCTGAACGGCATGCGGCACAAAAAAGCTGTGTTGCCAAGCGGTACCTTCTATGTATTGGCCATCAAATCCATGCTCGGAAAGTAAGGGATCGAAAGGTTCTACAAATTGGCCATTGCTATTTTTACTACGCATAAATCCGGTGGATTTATCAAATAAACTAGCATAGCTTCCTGCTCGTTTT
Organism: Bacteroidota bacterium; assembly: GCA_004292605.1. GTDB lineage: Bacteria > Bacteroidota > Bacteroidia > Chitinophagales > Chitinophagaceae > UBA10646. Next base: position 182 of record RDXK01000320.1, on the reverse strand, counting down.
AGGTAATACTGATAATCGTTTTCATAGCCCAATTTTTTTGCTACTTGTGCTATACACCAATCGTCAAAAGCATATTCCAGCGTCATAGTTACACTCCATCCATGCTTATCTTGCGGTACATAGCCATACTGTATATAGGCAGGTGTACCACGGGAAGTTTGGGTACTGCTAGCTTTCATGGC
>RDXK01000319.1 GCA_004292605.1 Bacteroidota bacterium | reverse complement strand
AGGAATAGCAGTATAACTACTAGCATTATCACGGCTAGTGTCATCACATTTTTCTGACTATCACCCAAACGCTTTACCGATATATTTTTCTGCATCATTTCTTGGTCCATCCCCGTCATAGTAATGGTAATAAATGCACCAGCTACTATTTGTTTCACAAAAAATAACTTATCGTTCGGGTTGGTAAAAAATATCTTGCTGTACCCTTTATCGTTCATGGCGGCAAAGCCATCCCATACGCCTAATTGCAAACTATTTAAGATGTACACGGTACAAATAACCAAACCCGCTAGCATGCAAGTGGTTTGTAAAGTATCGGTATATACAATGGTTTTTACACCGCCCTCGTAGGTGTACAGTAATATCATAAATAAAATCACCAGCGTAGTTACCCAAAACGGCACGCCAAAACTGCTTAAAATTGTATCCTGTAAAATTTTTACTACTATATACAGTCTGGCCGTGGCACCCAAGGTTCTAGAAAGTATAAAGAACGATGCTCCCGTTTTATAACTCTGCACCCCAAGCCTACTACTTAAAAAATTATAGATGCTGGTTAGGTTTAATTTGTAATACAGCGGAAGTAGCACAAAGGAAATCACCGCATAGCCAATGAGGTAACCCAATGTTATTTGGAAGTAGGCAAAACTTTCGGTTTTTACGGCACCTGGCACACTTACAAAAGTTACACCACTTAAGCTAGTACCTATCATACCAAAGGCCACCAGCATCCAATTACTATTTTTATTGCCTATAAAAAAAGAATGGTTATCGCTGCCCTTACCCGTTACCCAGGCTACAGCCAGCAGAATAAGGAAGTAAATAATAACAATGGAAAACAAAAGTGTAGGCGACATATGGCTTTGGCTTAGTTATGAGCGATGAAAGTAAGATTTTCACCCGTTTTTTTAAAATAAAGCTACCACCAAGCCTTCATTATTGGCAAAAACCCGCTAAAAAAATTGCAAAAAACGGCAATAATAGTACAATTAGATTTGGGTATTATATTAGCAACCTAATTCAAAGCCATGCAAAGTGAATACCAATCAGCCGTAGTTTTTTGTGGATCGAAAGAGGGCAGCAACCCCGTGTTTATGCAGCATGCCACCCAAATGGGCGAAACGCTAGCACACGCTGGCCTAAAACTAATTTATGGCGGTGGAAATAAAGGCTTGATGGGTGCGGTGGCCAATGGTGCATTGACCAAGAACGGACAGGTAATAGGTATAATACCGCAGCAATTGGTAGACTGGGAACATGCACACTACGGACTAACGGAACTAATAGTGGTAGATAATATGCATAACCGGAAAAGGGCTTTGTACGAAATGGCCGACTTTGCTATTATACTACCCGGCGGCAATGGTACGCTGGATGAACTTTTTGAATTACTTACTTGGAATACCCTGCAGCTACACCACAAAAAAGTAGTGATTTTGAATACAGAAGGCTTTTACAATGCTTTGCTTACACATATGCAAACCATGCAGCAGCAAGGGTTTTTGTACGAAAACTGGCAGCAAGATGTGCTGGTGATTACGCACCCAAAGGAGCTAATTAACGCCGCCTTCCTAAATAAAAATTAAAACCACTACGCAAGATAATGTTGCCACCGTTGGTAGTAATATTTCGGTAAGGAGAATTGATATCGGTTCCTAAATCGGTTCCCACCAAAAAGTAAAAAGCCGTTTGGCCCACCACACGCTGTGTGTAGCCCACAGCACCTATCAGGCTGGATGAGTTGGTAGTAAATCGTTGTTCATTGGGTGAATTAGAGGCCGTTAAACGAGAACTTACACTGTTCCACTCGGGTTGTAACTGTATAAAAAATTGTGGTAAAGGGTACACACGTACATACACACCGCCACCCAATTGTGTACTCCGCTGTATGGTGGAAAAATTACCTCCTCCACCAATAAAATCTTGTCTAAATCTAAAATAATTGGCTGCACCGGCTACACCTACATCTATCCAATTATTCAGGGAATAACCCAATTCCGGATTTACCCCAAACGAAAAAAAACCTGTTCCACCACCCAAACCCAAACTACCACCGGTATACATACGGTTGATATTAAACCTTTTGGTAGCAGGCTGTGCAACGGCGGTAGCAGTAGCCAATAAAAAAGTAAACAGTGCAATGAAACGCATAGTAAAGTGTTGATTTACAAATCAAATATTTTTCCGGGGTTTAAAATGTTATTAGGATCAAAAACTTTCTTAATTCCCCGCATCAAGTCTAAGTTTTTAGGAGCAGCCACTATAGGCATAAACCCTTTTTGAATAAGGCCAATACCATGCTCGCCACTAATAGTACCACCCAAGCTTTGCACCAACTGAAATAATTCCGTTAAAATGTGGTTCATTTCCTCGTTGCCAAAACTATTGGGGATACCCGGCTTGTGTATACGAATATGCAAATTTCCATCGCCAGCATGGCCATAACACACTACACTAAATTGGTGCTGCAAACCCAATGCTTTTACACCACGTACCAGCTTAGGTAAGTTAGCCCTTGGCACCACCGTATCTTCCTCTATGGTATGGCCAGCGGCCTTTACGGCTTCGGCAGCCCGCCTACGTAGCTTCCATAGCTCCGCCTTTTGCTGGGCATTATCGGCAAAAAATAGTTCGCCAGCTTCGTACTGCATCAATACCTCGCTGATGGCTTCCATTTCTTGCATCAATACCTCTTCATTATTACCATCTACTTCAATAATTAAGTGGGCTTCAATATCGTCTGTTACAGGTACGGCGTGGCTATCTACCATTTTACTAGTAATACGCAAGGCTTCAATTTCAATAAGCTCTAAAGCACTAGGCGTAAAGCCTGCCCTAAAAATGGCACTTACTGCCTCGCTAGCTTTTTCTAACGATGCAAAGGGTGCTAGCATCAATAAATCCTTGGTAGGGTGCGGTATTAGTTTCAATACTATTTTGGTAACTATACCTAAAGTACCCTCGCTACCAACCATTAACTGTGTAAG
>RDXK01000318.1 GCA_004292605.1 Bacteroidota bacterium | reverse complement strand
GGCATGGCTTCCACGGCAGCATCCCAATCGGTGGCAGAAATATGTACGGGTTTTACCAACACTATAGAGGAATTTGCTTGGCTAAGGAACTTGTTTTGATATTGGGCAACCGAATTTCAAAAGCTATACTACGCTGAAATGTTTTACCGCCCGAGGTAGACTGAAAATAATCTCGGTAAACCCTACTCATCAATATGGGGAAATAAATATTTAGCACATCGCCACCCACACTTAACTGTAGCCCGGCATTGTACAAAAATCTGCCATTGGCAGTCACATTTTGCCATGCTTCCGCGTAGGTACCTACATCGGCATAAAGTTTTAGTGGAATTTTAAATGGCAGGAAGGATAATGGGTTGAGTCGTTCTGGAATATCGGCCACTAAATTAGTTGCCAGCAACCAATCGTCGCTTCTACCCACTTTGGTAGCCAATAAATCGGTACCTACTTTAAAAAAGCCATCCCGTTCCATGAGTTGCTGACTGTTCCAACCCTCAAAATCGTTTCTTCCGCGGTAGTAGCCGCTGTAGGTATAATCTTCGTTACCTCGTGGCCCAGTCATTTGTAAATGAAACCTAGCGGTAGTGGCTTGGTTTAAAAAAGTATTAGGAACGGTGTATATAAATTTACCTGCAAAAAAGCGAGCCTGTATGCCACCGTTGCCGTTTCCGTAATGAAAAAATTGTTTCGCTGTTATGCTGGTACGTATAAAGCCTTTACCCTGCTCTAGCTGCCACTCTATGCTGTATGGGTATAGGGTACGTTGGTTGCTAATACCTGCTTGTAGCTGTGCCACATGGTAGTTATTTGGCACGGTAGAAACATCGGTAGCTGTAAAATTTAGCTGCTGTTCCTGGATTTGAAAAAGCCTGGCTTGCACCCACCATTTATGATAAGTTTTCAAGGGTGAAAAATACCCTACATACTGTGCACTGGGTACAAAACGTATTACCCTTTGCTGTAAGGTATTACCTTTATCGGTCAAAAAATTATCGGCCGTAAACGTGGTTAAGCTAGCTCCCACATGAAAGCGATACTTGGGTTGGTAAATATTATAACTTACTCTTGTAGCACCGTTCCATTGCTTGCTTCTAAAACTGTAGTAAGGCAGCACAAAATACTGCACCTTAGGTAAGTTAAATTGGTAGTTATGTATACCCAAGCCTAGCCCAAAACCATCATAGGTATTGCTGCCAATTACGGGAATAATATTATGGTATTGTGTGCTGTAAAAATTTTTTCCGTTTGCAAAAAATGTAAGTCGTTGCTGTTGTTTACCACTTTGTACAATGCTGGCTGACGAATATAATTTTTTCCAATGTTGATTTACCAACGTGCTATCGGCTACTGCTGAAAGAACTGCTTTAAAATTGGCAGGTGTGGGGTGTGCAAAAGCATATTGCTGGTAGTATTGCTGCATAGCGTTCTGCAAAGTAGGCTGCCCCACTAGCGTTTCTAATTCACGCATCCAAATACCTGCTTTTTCGTAAGCTACTGAGCCATAATTCAAGGATGTAAATTCTTCTGAAGTAGAAGCAATGGGTTGCGACTGCCGAAGCCGTTCTGTAAACAACAAAGCCATTTCATTAAACCCAAACGGCCATTTTTTTGATGGCTTTTTAGGCGGATAAAATGCTTTTAAATATTTTTTTTCATAAAATGTATTGATACCCTCATCCAGCCATGGGTATTGCCTTTCATTATTTGCCAGAGCACCTTGTAGCCAATTATGCCCTACTTCGTGGGCTATCACATTATCTAGCTCCACAACATTGGAAGAAGAAGTAATTAAAGTAGCTCCCGCATATTCCATTCCACCACTACCCAGCACTTCATTACCAGCAATTATGTTTAACCACTGGTAGGGATATTTACCCAATGCCTGCGAATAAAATGCAGCACCTCGTTTGGCAAACTTTGTAGCGTTTTTCCAAACAGGAATCTCCCACGGATGGTAGAATGCTTGTACTAAAACATCTTGATTAGAAACCCGGAGCGTATCCTGCTGTACCACAAATAATTTGCTAGCAAACCAAGCAAAATCATGTATAAAATCGGCCTTAAACTGCCAGCTAGTGTACACTTTAGCACTTGGCGGCATGGCCTGCCATTTGGAAATATTTTTTTCTTTCGCTACTTTTTTCCAGCGTGTTTGGTATGCTAAGTTATTTGCTTGCTCAGCCGGTGCTCGTTTAGCAATATCCTTCAGCAGGGCTACTTTATCCGCACTAGTAAGCACGCCAGTAGCCGTCACTAAATAATTTTCTGGTAAGTGTAAGGTTACATCATAAGTACCAAAATTGCTATAAAATTCACCACTACTCAGGTAAGGCATGGGGTGCCAGCCATCGGCATCGTACACAGCCGGTTTGGGGTACCATTGGCAAGCCTGAAATGTTTGTCCGGTATAACCTCCACGAGAAATATTGTAAGGCAATTTGGTAACAAAATTTACTTGAAGTTGGGTGGTTGTTTTGGGTAATAGAGGCTGCGGTAAAATTACCTTTACTACATCATTAAACTTCGGGTGCCATTCTATGAACAACGGATTAGTGCCTTGTGTAAACTGTAGTGGATTTACAAAGCCACGCTCCTCTTTTTTAGAAAAATAAAAACTAGTGTTGCCCTCCTCTAACAATTGTTGGCTAAAAGCAGTACTATCATTGGCATAGGCATTACCCCAAATATGAAACCATATAAACTGCAAAGTGTCGGGACTATTGTTGGTATAGGTAACGGTGCTAGCCCCTTGTATTTGCTGTAAGGAGTCGATTAGGGTGACATCCATTTTAAAATCCACCCTTTGCTGCCAACTCTTGGTCTGTGCAGTAGCAGGGCTGGTAGCAAGCAGCCACCCAGCAGTAGCCATCAATACCAGAAACAAATACTTTAAATAGGAACTACTTTGCATGGGTAGGAAGTTACGTTATTTACCCTTTCCGGATACGATGATGCGTAAAGTATGGATCAAAATTTTGCAATCGAGTAAAAGACTGGTGTTTTCTACATACAACAAATCGTAAGGCAT
>RDXK01000115.1 GCA_004292605.1 Bacteroidota bacterium | reverse complement strand
AAATAGATAGTATGTAAAACTGAACACACCGAGACGGAGTCTCTACATTTCATTATGAATCAGTAGAGCGGCAAAGCCTAACTCTACGGATAGAAAGGATTTCTCGCTGGGCAACCCATCCTCCTCAATACCACAACCTAGCTTCACATTGCTTTAAATACTGTAACGATGCCTTGGACATAGGTTTACGCTGGGTACCTTTCAGTCGCTGAAAAATGCCTTTCCAACCCTTGAAGAAGCCGCTAATATTGCCGCCCGATTTTACCAAATATTGAATACTCCAGCAAGCCGCTGTACTTACCACATACCGCCAAGGCAAGTAGGTATAAGCTACCGTGGTTTTATTAAGCCACATATACTGCCACTGTACAGCTTTTGGCTGCCTCCCCAGGGGCGACTCCTTATGCAGCATTACCACACCCGCCTCATACGCTATGGCGTACCCTTTTTCTATCAATCGGTAACTAATATCATACTCCTCCATGCCATAAAAAAACTGAGTGGGTAAGCCTCCAATATCTTTCAATAACTGGGTTTGCACGGCATGTGCCCCACCTGCAAAATAATAGGTGGCAAAGCGTTTAGCACCGACAAATTTTCGCCAGTTTTTATGTGGAAACGCACTTAGCTGCAGTTGCTTGGTGCTATAATACAACACTTTAAAACTCAGTAATGCCACAGAGCGTCCCAGTAGTTGAGCACCTTCAAAACCTTCTGTTATTTTTTGCAATGCATCGGTGCCTTCTAGTTCTGCATCGTCGTCTAAAAAAACGGTATAGTGGCCTGTAACGTATTGCATACCAAGGTTTCGGCCATTGGTAACCCCTAAATTTTCCTTTGCTTGTATGTATTTTACGGGTAGCTGTGTGGTTTGCAGCCAATTTTCCACGCTGGTATAATCCGCGGTGGAATGGTTGTTAACCAAAACTATTTCTGCCAATAATGTTTGTGTATAGCTAAGTGATTGTAAATTTTGTAGCAATGCCAACGTATCATCCGGACGGTTATACGTAATAACTAGTATGCTAATTTTTTTTGTACTCACTGGCTAATTGGGTGTAGTTGCGTTCAAAAGTAGCTAAACTAAAATGATTGCTAGCAAAGCTGTAGGCTTGTGCATGCAGTGGTGCTAAATGGCTGGTGGTAGTCCATTGTTGTAATTGTGCCACCATTTCTTCAATTACACTAGTTGGTTCTATCGTTTGGGTAATATAGGCAAAGGGCTCATTTTGCAGGCGGTGGGGTATATCGCCTACAGGTGTACTTAATATTAGGCAGCCATGTGCAGCAGCTTCCATCACCACCATAGGAAAGCCTTCCGTACTACTAGTAATACACAGCATATGGGCCTTTGCATACCATTTGGCTAATGCCGATTCCTGCGTTATGGTGGGTATATATTGTATATTATTAGTATTAGGTTTTTCGGTGCCAATACAAATAAATTGAATGGGCAAATGCAGTGCTTGTGTAGCCAATTGCTCAAAAACCCCTAAGCGTTTCTCTTCGCTATTTCGTCCTACCCACAACACTGTTAAGGGATTAGGAGCCGATTTTACCGTTGGTTCTTGTGGTACCGGCACACCGTTGGAAATAAAAGTCCATTTGCTAGCCAATTCCTCCGGTACACCTAAATTTTTATACTGCTGTACATGTTTTTGTAAAGCTACTTGTGCTATACAAATGGATTTGCGGTAGTAAGCCAAATAGGGAAGCCTTATCCAGCTAAAGCTATTAAAAGAGTGAATCAGTTCTACCTGCGGAATAGCTTTGGGCAACCACGGGGAAAGTTTATAAGCAAAATTACATTGACCATTAAAAACCAATACTGGTTTGGCTTTGGCCAGCCGGGCTGCCAACACTCCTCTAAAAAAAATATTTACGGGATACAGCCATTTGGTGCCTGTGTATTTGCTGTAATCTAGTACCGTACTATTCGTTTGCACAAAGGCCGTAAAATACCGATTATCTGTACTTTTTCTTGTAAAAATGATCAAAGTATCGGGTCCGCCCCAAACCTTGGCAACACGGGCGTGCACTGCTTCGGCACCCCCGGTGTGGTAAAACGGAAAAAATAAAACTTTCTGGTAGGCCTTGGCAAAAGGTGTACAACAGCCGTATAGGTAACCCATAGCAATAAGCGGACTCATAGCCACATGCTCCAGCGTTCGTTTTATTAAAAAAGCGCTGTACCACATACTATAAACGTTTTTTAAATTGTTTAGCTACACCCAACACGCCATCGGCTAGGGCCAATACAGCCACTTTCCATACAAAACTATTGCTGGTAAAAGGGAAACCATATTGGCGTAAAAAATAGATTTTGCATCGCCATTTTTTAAAATAAAAATTTTGTTGATGAAGGGTTTGTTTGGTTACTGATGATTGGTGTACACGGTAGTGCAATACTGTTTCGGGTACTTTACCTATTGTTTTATTGGCAGCTAATAGGTTCAGCCACAAATCATAATCTTCTATATTTTTTTGTTCAGCACGGTATGGAAACTGTAATAAAATTTCCCGCCTAAGTAGCATAGTTGGGTGTGCCAAACAGCATTCCCAGGCCATCGCTTTTTTTATAGTAGCTGGTGTAATAGTATTCCTATCTAAAGCCCAAGTTCCTGCAACACTATTATCATTGTTTATAAACTCAATAAAGCCGGCTACACCCGCCCAAGTAGGATTGGCTTCTAGTGCTTTTACCTGTACCGTTAGTCGGTTAGATAAGCATATATCATCCGCATCCATACGGGCAATGTAGGCGTACTTGGCCGCTTGCACTCCGTTGTTTAAACTAGCAACTAGGCCTTGGTTGGGGTACTGCTGTAGTACTTTTATGGTAGGCTGCAGTATTGTGGCGAGCCATGCTGCCGTATCATCGGTACTTCCGTCGTTTATAATGATAATTTCAAAGGGTATATCCGTGTGCTGGTGTAGCATACTTTGTACTGCTTGCTGCACATACGGCCATCCGTTGTACACTGGCATTACAAAGCTTACCCCGTACATAGTATGTTAAACTTTTTTATTACGTATTGCTAAACCAATACCGGCTACTAACAATACTAATAACAATACAGAAAATATAGTAGTAGTGGTGGTACCTATTTTGTGCGATGCTGGTTCAAATTTAAAAACCACCTCATGTTTTCCGGCGGGTATTACCATGCCACGTAGCACATAGTTTACTTTTCCGAACTCGGTTTTGGTACCATCTATATAAGCGTTCCAGCCCTTGCTGTAAAACACTTCGCTAAACACGGCCAATTGTTTTTGGCTATTGTTGGTTTGGTAAGTAACCACATCGTTTTGGTTGGCTATCAGTTGAATAGTTGCCGCTGTATCTACACCAGTAGCCCCACCCAGCACAGTTTCGTAACTACTTCTGGCTACTGCGGTGTCCTTGGTATTTAGCGTGGTTAAGGCATCCATTTCTGCTTTGGCGGTAGGTACAAATTTGATGGCTTTTACAAACCATGCATTTCCTAAAGCACTTGAATTTATTTGTACTTGTGGGTTGGCTCTATCTTGCCCACCAATAATATATTTGGTATTTAACATGTTTAATACGGGCATACAATTCGGAAACTTGCTTAATTGTTCGTCTATCAAATCTTGATAAATACTCAATTTAGCAGGGTGGTAGCCACCAATACTTTTATGAAAATAAGCTGTTTTTGCCCCGTAGGTTAATGCAGAACCCAACCCATTGGTAATATCCAACACTCTAAAAAAACTGGTATCGGCCAATATTTGCTTATCTGCCTCCGTAGGGGTAAACGTAGCCGCCGCTTCCTCTTTATCTTGGTAATTTTTTGCGTTCAAATAGGTACTTCCTATACTCAATAAATCGCCCAAGCTTACCACCGCAAATACCGCTAAAATCCATAAACTTTTTGTTTTTTTAGTGGCTATGGCCCATACACCCGCCAAGCCTAATAGACCTAAAAAAAGACTTCTAAAAATATCACCCAAAAACAAACTTTTTCTATCCTCCGCTAACGCATTAAAAACCGATTTTACCCCTTCCTGAATTTCGGCCGGGGCACTGGCAATTTGTGCAAGCACTTGCTTATCGTTCTCACCCTTGTAATCGTATTGTACATATAGTAACAAGGCAGCAGCAAATACTACGGCCACCACGTATAGCCCTTTTTTGTAAGTAGCTAAACTAAAGCTGTTATTGTTGGCTTGGTCTACTGCCTGCTGTAGTGTAAGCGTAGCCAAAATATTTACCAAAAGGGTAGGCACTATCATAATCATGCTAGGTGCTCTAAACTTATTGTACATAGGTAAATGCTCTAATAAAAAGGTATTAAAGCCTAAAAAATAGCTTCCCCAGCTCATCAGTACGGTTAGTACTATGCAGCCAAGTATCCACCACTTGTGTTGGTTGGGTAAAGTGCCTAAACCTAACAACGCCAAAACCACTAGTAAGGCTCCTGCGTAGGGCGGGCCACTGGTGCCGCCAATACCGCCCCAGTAAGCACCTAAATAAGGCGCCAACTGCTGACCCAATTCCTGTGGCAAAGCTTGTATAGCTTCTATGGCTTTACTGGTTTCTGGTTTTATTTCTTCCGCATTGCTGCTACCGCCAAAAATTCGAGGAAATAGGAGTACAAAAGGCTCGGTTTTATACATGCTATAGCTTAGGGCATAGTCGGTTTTTAATCCATCTGCTTTTACAGCAGCCTTAGCATCGGCCAAAGCACTTCCGCCACGAATTGTTTCCTGTGTGTACTCATAATTGGTAAATATTACTACGGCATTGCTTAGCAAGCCCACGGTGCAAGCCCCCAAGGCTATGCCCGCTGCAAACAGCAAGTGTTTAAATTGTTTTTGTAATATCCACTGTATGGCATAGCCCACGCTCATAAACGCAGCAATGATGCCTCCGTAATACACTATTTGGTAGTGGTTCATGGCTACTAAGGCACCAAAAAACGCTGCCGTAACACCGGCTCCCAACGCATATTTTTTATTATAAATCAACTGTAACCCAGCTATAAATGCTGGTAGCAGTGCTATGCTTAGCATTTTAGTATCGTGCCCAGTAGCGATAATTACAGGGTTATAGGTAGCGTACGCATAGCCCAGCCCCGTAACCAAGCCTACCCAAGGGTTAGCGCCAAAACTTAAGGCCAGTATATACATACACACACATGCTAAAAAAAACATATTGGCTGGCTTGGGTAGCCCAGCACTGGCCACTTTGGCCACATAGTAAGGCACGGCATTATTGGCGTTACCTATTATTAAATAGCCTGGCATGCCACTAAACATACCGTTGGTCCATAGGGGAACTTCGCCTGTTTTTTCCTGCACCAAACGCTGGTTTTGGCTCATGGCCTGCCATTGGGTTACATCCTCCTGCTGTAGTACTTTTCCCTCTAGTGCAGGTTTACAATATATAAGGGCTATCACTAAAAAAATACCGATGATGATGGCATGTGGCTGAATTGCTTTCCAAGATAATTGTGGCATAATATACACTTGTGTGGCAAATAAAAGTATTTTGCCGCTAACATGGTACATAAGCGATTGTTATTCTTACATAGAGTAATTTTTTTGGCCAATTTGGCTTTTGTGGGTTGTGTTACCTTACAAAACAGCACTTGGCTAAACGCACTGCCTCAATTTATAAAAGGTGGGGTGGTTTTATTGGGTTGGGTTATGGCCCCCATATTATCGGTAGTGGGGTTTATTTATTTGTTGTGGTGTTTATACCAAGGTAGTTTGGGCCAGCGGCATTGGCTGTATTTTGTAAATGTATTGATGGCCGTAGCACAAGTGTATATACTTTTTATTTTATAAGTAGGGGCTTGCCCGCCAAAATAAGTTCCGCCTAAAGTAGAATGGTTGGTTGGCGGGCCGGGCTGTTCACAGTAGTCCTCGCCCCTTGCCCTCTAACCCCCAACGGGGGAACCAGGCTGTGGGCTACTTGCTGCCATCCCTAAGCCATTTTTTTTAGGTTGTTACATAGTATGCCGTCTAGCATTTTGGCTATTGAGCTAGGTAAAAGCTGTTATAAATACCTGCCAGCACTTAAATTTTGGTACGGTATTTCAAGTACAGTGTAATAATAAAATAGCCAGCCGTGCACAAGGCTAATACCAGTAATATGGCCAAGCCTATCCATGGTAAATCCTTAATTTTTCCTTTGGCTAAGGCTCTTTTGCGGTCGGCCAATCGTTGCTTCAAGCCGTTGTTTACCTGTAGCAAATTCATTTGAATTTGTTTGGTATTTTCAAAATTCTGTAGGCCGTCTACTGCGTCGGCTAAAAAAGGGTCGTCTAGCAATTCTTCCTCTAAATCGGCCCGCTCATCGTTGGGCAATTGCTTGTCTAAATATTGTAGCAACTCCTCATTACTCCATTCGTGCTGCACTACTTTCGTGTGGTTTTGTGGGGAATTATACATGGTTTTGTTGCATTTTCTTTTCTAATAATAGTTTCAGGTTTCGCTTACCGTTTTGCAAGTAGCTTTTTACTTGTGGTACAGGGTACCCTGTTAGTTCCGATATTTCGGCATAGCTTTTCTTTTGTAAAAAAAACAGTTGTACACATCGCTGCTGTTCGGCATTTAACTGTGTCATTGCTTCTTGTAGTTGCTGCAGGGTTTCTTCATCAGCCTTTTTTTGCGTTAGTGCATGGCTATCATCGGCCACATACATATGCGTTTCTTCTAATGCTTGGGTAGGTAATTTTTTATTGCGTAAGTACATTAGGCATTGGTTTTTGGCCACCATGTAAATCCAGCTTTTAAAATAATCTACTTTGTATTTGGGTAGTTCTACCAAGGCTTTCAGGCATACTTGCTGCACAGCATCTTTAGCCCATTCCTCGTTCTTTAAATATTTCATGCACACACCCAGCAGTAATAAACTGTAGCGTTCCAGCAGTATTCCTAGCCATTGCATATCGGTGGTGGCGTAGTACCTGTGCAAAATTTCGTTATCGCTTAAATGCTTGTACTGCATAATTAAAAGTAGCGGTTTTTGGTGAGATGCGTTGGAGCGTTTATTCCATAAAAGCAGCATATTTGCTGTTATGAAATATGTGGTTTGCTGTGCTGCTACAGCCCCTATTCGGTTACATGCCAGTCACCAAAGCGAAATGGTGAGTCAAATGCTTTTAGGCGAAACTGCTGAGGTATTGGTGGAGGAGGAGCATTTTTGGCAGGTACGCCAATGTATGGATGGGTATGAGGGTTGGTTACATGTAGCCCAATTACAAGTGGTGCTAAACGCCCGTGGCACATTGCAACCCCTTTATTTTATCACCCAACCAGCGGTTTTTGCCAAATTAGAAAACGATACTATTCATTTACCTATCGGCACACCACTTCCAGAATTTAGCAGCCAAAAATGGATAGGCCGGCAGCGATTAAAAGTACCCCGTAAATATCATTGGCCTGTACCCGCTGTACCGGCCGAACAGCATGTAGAAACTTTGCTAAACACATTGGTACATACACCTTATTTGTGGGGTGGTAGAAGCAGTTTTGGTATTGATTGTAGTGGCTTGGTGCAACTAGTTTTTAAATGTTTAGGTATTGCTATACCTAGAGATGCTAGTGAGCAAGTACTACTAGGTACACCCATTGGTTTTTTAGCTGAATGTACCATAGGCGATGTAGCTTTTTTTGATGATACAGAAGGTAAAATTACCCATGTGGGCATACTACTAAACGAAAATACCATTGTGCATGCCTACGGCCGGGTACGTGTAGATGCTATTGACCCCACAGGAATTATTAATAAGGAATTTGGCCGCCGCACCCATAATTTACGGGTGATAAAGCGTTTTAAGGAGCTTAGTGCCACATTAGTTAGCCCAGATGGGTCTACAAGTATTGCGTAGCAAGGATAGGTTTGGTTCAGGTATGCGTTGCCTGTGTAATGCATTTATATAAGACTGTTACGTTTAAAAACGGAGAAACTCACTTCAACCGTACTTCTATTTTTCTGAATTAAACCGCCAAACGCCCGGCATTTGTTGTACTTTTGCCGCAAAATTTTGAAACAAGGTTTATGTACACCATCAAGGTAAAATTTGAACAAAAAGGGTTAGAACCCGTTACCCTTACCAATATTGCAGCCGACCAAAGTTTGCTGGAAGTGATGCTGGATAATGATATAGAATTGCACCACAATTGCGGAGCGGTTTGTGCTTGTAGCACCTGCCATTTGTACGTAGAAAAAGGCGAACAATTTATAGAGGAACTAAGCGATAAGGAAGAAGACTTTATAGATAGAGCCGTAAACCCACGTATTAACTCTCGCTTAGGTTGCCAATGCGTATTGCTTACAGGAACAGGTGAAATAGAAGTAACCCTGCCCGACCAAACACAATTTTTAGGAGAGTAAAATTACCCATACATGTCTACAATGTTTGAGCCGCCCATTGGCTGGCAAGATTACGAGGATATAGCATTAAAATTATACGAACGCTTTGGTGACGATTTTACCGAAGCAAAAATTTACCGCATTCGGTTTACCGATTTACTAGAGTGGGTATTGCAAATACCAGGCTTTACAGGCACAAGGGAAGAAAGTAACGAAGGTCACCTAGAAATGGTGCAAAGCAGCTGGGTATACGAGTGGCGAGATAACCAAAAATAGTTACATGCTGCACTTATTTACCCCCATAACCACCTTTGTTTTTGATGTAGATGGCGTACTTACCAACGGCCAAATTTTGGTATTGCCAGAAGGCGTAATGGCACGTAGCATGAACGTGAAAGATGGCTATGCCCTACAGCTAGCCGTAAAGCGTGGCTACCATGTGGTAATCATTTCTGGTGGCCATATGCCCGAGGCGGAAATAAGGTTTAAAAAACTAGGTATACAGCACGTATTTACAAAAGTGAGCAACAAACTAGCTTGCTTACAAACCTGGCTCGCAGAACAAGGCTTAGGGTTAGATAAATGCTTGTTTATGGGCGATGACTTGCCCGATACAGAATTATTACAGCATGTAGCCCTTAGTGCTTGCCCGGCCGATGCCTGTACCGATGTGTTGGCCATTGCCCAATATATTTCGCCAAAAAACGGAGGCGAAGGCTGTGTACGAGATGTGATAGAAAAAGTATTACGATTAAATAATCATTGGTACCCAGAAACCGAAATTCGGTCGCAATAAACCCGTTATGGCACTAAAAATAAAGGCTTTTTTTCAGCTGGTTAGGTGGCCCAATATGGTGTTTATTGCCCTTACACAATGGCTTTTTTATCATTGTATTATTGAAAAAAAATTATTAGCAGCCAACGTACTACCCAATTTAGATAATAAGAATTTACCCTTGCTCATATTTGCTTCGGTATGTATTGCGGCGGCGGGTAATATTATCAACGATTATTTTGATATTAATATTGACCGTATCAATAAACCCAATAAAGTAATCATTGGTAAAATCATTAGTAGGCGTTGGGCCATAATATGGCATATCTTATTAAGTTCAGCGGGTGTAGCTACTAGTTTTTATCTAGATTTTACTACCCCAATTGCATTTTTGGGCTGGCTAAATTTAGCCTGCGTATTACTGCTTTTTGCCTATTCTATTACATTTAAAAAGCAATTACTTTCTGGTAATATTCTTATTAGTTTGCTTACGGCTTGGGTGGTGGTAGTGCTTAGCTTTTGCGAGTTAAGTCACCTCACCATTATCGATAATGCGATTGGTTTAAGTTTAAGTAGACTTACATTTCTTTATGCTGGTTTTGCCTGTATCATTTCTATTATACGAGAAGCCATTAAGGATATGGAAGATGTAGAAGGCGATGAACGCTATGGCTGTAAAACCATGCCCATAGTTTGGGGCATACAGGCTACAAAAGTTTTTGTAAGTACTTGGCTGATAGTGTTGATAGTAACCTTAGCCGTAGTACAAGTATACGCTTTGCAAAAAGGCTGGTGGCACAGTGTGGTGTATTGTGTTCTGGCGGTGCTTATGCCGCTAGTGGTGGTACTGTACCGCTTGTTTGCAGCAAGACAAGCAGCACAATTTCATGCATTAAGTAGCATTATTAAGTTAGCCATGCTTACAGGTATACTAAGTATGGTATTTTTTTATTTTTATTATTAGTTGGCTATGGTAGCTTTTCCTAAGGTAATATTAGCGTCGGGTTCGCCACGCCGTAAACAGCTTTTACAGCAGGCCGATATTGAGTTCGACGTAATAGTACCTAACACCGCTGAACTGGTTCCGCCACACACACCATTGCACCAAGTGCCGGCTATAATAGCGTTAGAAAAAGCAACAGCGGTAAACGCCCAAGTGCAAAATAATGAGGTAATAATTTTAGCAGCCGATACGGTGGTATTGCTAAAAAATCAATTGATAGGTAAACCTGCTAGCACACAAGAAGCGGTGGCTATTTTGCAGCAACTGCAAGGCTCTACCCATACAGTGGTTACGGGCGTAGCCATACTTTATAAGGGTAAAACCCATCAATTTTCAGAAAGTACGGAAGTAACAATGTGCCCTTTGACTGATGCACAAATTGACTATTACGTACAAACCTACCAACCGTTTGATAAGGCGGGCGCTTATGCCATACAAGAATGGATTGGTGCCGTAGCCATAGAGAAAATAAATGGCTGCTACTACAATGTAATGGGCTTACCCATACAAAAAGTGTATGAATATTTTCAGCAAATAATTTTGGCGGAAACTACTTAGCTTTAGCCAAAAGTTAACTATGACACCCATAACCGAACAGCTACTGCAATTTATTTGGCAGCACCAATTACTAAACGCATCGCAATTATTTACTACGGATAATTTACCCATTCAGGTGGTAAAACCCGGTGTTTTTAATAAAAACCAAGGACCAGATTTTTTACACGCCACCATACAAGTAGATGGCATCACGCTGGTAGGCAATATAGAAATACATATAAAAGCATCGCACTGGGTACAGCATAAACACGAGCAGGATGCACACTACCAACAATTAATTTTACACATAGTTTGGGAGAACGATGTGGAGCTACACCGCAGTAGCAAAGCCTTAGAAACCGTTCCTACTTTAGTTTTGCAACCCGTAGTAGCCAGCAGTTTATTGAAAAAATATACCACTATGCTACACCAGCCTAGCCATGCTTGGCTGCTTTGTAAAACACCCGCGGAAGGTATTAGTCCACTCTCGTTACAAAACTGGCTGGAGCGATTGGCTATAGAACGGTTACAACAAAAAACTACCCATATTCAGCAAGGGGTAGCACGTACCCAGCAAAACTGGGAAGAGGTACTTTGGCAGCAGGTAGCCAAATACATGGGTGGTACCGTAAATGCCGCTGCTTTTGAAGCCATGGCACAACAGCTGCCGCAGCGTTTATTGGCCAAATACACCCACCATCCCATACAAGTGGAAGCTTTGCTATTTGGGCAATTGGGCCTACTTGCTACCACCGATGATGAGCCTATACACGATGCCTATTTTTTACAATTACAGCAGGAATACCAGTATCTACAACAGTTACATAAACTACCCAGTACAGTGCTACCGGTTCGGTGGCTGCGTATGCGGCCGGCCGGTTTCCCTACTGTACGGGCTGCACAGTTGGCCGCTTTATTGGTAACAAGTAAAAACCTATTTCAGGCGTGTATACATTATACCAGCATTGAGCAAGTAACCCAGCATTTACAAGTGGAAGCAAGCCCATACTGGCAAACGCATTATCATTTTAAACATGCTAACAGCCCTCATAGCACCACTATTAGTAAGGGGCAAGCCCATACCATTATCATCAATGCTATAGTGCCAGTACTTTTTGCTTATGCTAAATATTTACATCAGGAAGCCTTGCAAAACAAATTATTGGAATGGCTATACTTGCTACCCGCCGAGCAAAATACAATTATTAAACAATGGCAAGCTTGTGGCATAAAACCCGCCAACGCCTTACAGTCGCAAGCATTGCTCCAATTACAAAAACACTATTGTTTGCCTAAAAAATGTTTGCAATGTGCAGTAGGGGTGGCCTTGTTAAAACGTGACTAGCATTATTTAGTCCATTGAAAAATAAACTTGCTATAAACACCCACTTCACTTTCTACCCAAATTTTACCGCCTTGTTCCTCAATACTCATTTTTAGGATATTAAGACCAATGCCCGTGCTGCTATCGGCGTGACTTTTATTATCGGTGGTTTCACCAAAATTGAAGATTTTATTTCTTGCCTCTGGCGGAATTCCGGGTCCGTTATCTTTTACAAAAAATTCGTAGTGGTCGCCCTTATCGGTACAGCCAATTTCTATGTGGCCGCTAGGTTTATCGTTGTACTTAATAGCATTGCTAATTAAGTTCTGAAATATTTGCTGCAGTTTAATGCGTTTGGTTTGCAGCGTAGGTAAATCGTCTACTATTTCTATGTGTATATGTTTTGGCGGAAAAATAAGGTAGGCTATCTGCTGTACCAATTCATTGATATTTACTTCCTCAATGGTTTGTTGGCTTACACTTTGCCTGCTATAATCGAGTATGCTGCTTATCATTACACTTAAATGATTGCTAGCTTGGCTTAGCATTTCAATATTGTTTTGCAGCTCTGGGTGGGCCATAATTACATCATCACATTCTAGTAAACTTAGCATGGTGATGATACCGCTGAGCGGACTTTTTAAATCGTGAGATACTATATACACAAAGCGTTCCAGCTGTTTATTTACTTTTTCTGTATTGGCCAGCGCCTGCTTTAAATCGGTTTGAAAAAAGTACAATTTTTCAAAAACGGCTACTTTGGCTTTGGTTACATTAATGTCTAATGGTTTTTGCAAATAGTCTACCGCACCCTCACCAAATCCTTTCATCACATATTGTTCTTCTCGGTTAATGGCCGTAACAAATATGATAGAGATATCCTTTGTTTTTGGATTGCTTTTTAGCAGTTTGGCTACTTCAAAACCATCCATATCTGGCATTTGCACATCTAGCAATACCAAGCCAATTTTTTCGGCATTTTTCAGGGAAAGTTTTAGGGCTTCGCTGCCGTTATTTGCTTTTAGAAAAACCCGTCCAGGTTCTTCTAGCATATCTTCTAAGCTTAGTAAATTTTCCGGGCGGTCATCTACCAGCAGTATGGTAAATTCTCTATTTGTGTTTGGGGTACTCATATATGGGCAATTACGGAATTTTATTAATAAAGGATTGTGTTTTCTCAATTATTTCTTCTACTGAGCACACAATACAATTTTTATTTCGCTCTATGGCAGCTTTGGGCATGGCATCAAAGGCACTTTCCTCAGGGTTTTGTACTAGCACCGTGCCACCATTTTTTAGTACCGTGTGGCAGCCTTCGGCACCATCGGCATTAGCACCTGTGAGCAAAATAGCCAATGTGTTTTTGCCAAAAGCATGTGCAGCACTACTAAAAGTAACATCTATACTAGGCCGGCTGTACCAAATGGGTTCGGAGTAATCCAAACAAAAACTTTCTTTACCCTCAAACAATAAATGATAATTAGCAGGCGCCAAGTATACATTACCCCTAACTATCAGCTCCTTATCTTCTGGTTCATGCAGTTTAAAGGTTTTTTTTTGAACAAATACTTTCGATAAATCGCTGTGTACATTACGCAAACGGTGCACCACTATGGCTATGGTACAGGTAAACGGTTTTTGAAGCCTATCTAATATTTCTTTAATAATGGGCAAGCTGCCGCTGCTACCGCCAATAACTATTATATGGTTGGGTGTAGTGGCCATGCTAATCTATCCTACGGTAAATTTTAGACGCTGCACTCACTGCATCAAATTTTTGTTTGATGGGGGAGAACAGCAAGCTTTCCTTAGCACCAATGGTTAAAAAGCCAAGATGCGAAAGACTGTTGTAAAACAAATCGTACGCACGGTTTTGTAAATGTCTATTAAAATAAATCATCACATTTCGGCAGCAGATTAATTGAAACTCATTAAACACACCATCGGTAACCAAATTATGCTGAGAAAACACCACATTTTTTCGTAGTTCTTTGGCAATGATTACACTATCGTACCTGGCGGTGTAGTAATTGCTAAACTCCGATTTTCCACCCGCTTGCAAATAGTTTTGGGTATAATCCCTCATTTGTTTGGTAGATAAAATACCCGTTTTTGCTTTCTCTAAATTCAGCGGGTTTAAATCGGTAGCATAAATTTTACATCTATCTAATAGTCCGGCTTCCTTTAGTAAGATGCTTAGCGAATAAACTTCCTCACCCGTACTACAGCCCGCATGCCAAATTTTTATATAAGGGTAGGTGGCCAATACAGGAATTACTTTTTCCGATAGTTCCTTGTAAAAAGCTGGGTCACGAAACATTTCCGTAACGTTTACGGTAATATTTTGTAGAAAAAATGGGAAGAACTGTTTGTTATTGGTGAGTTGAAATTTAAGGTCGTACACCGATTTTAGTTCAGCCAATTCCATTACCCTTTCTACCCGCCGGGTAAAGCTGGCCTTTGCGTAATTGCTAAAATCGTACCCATGCTGGGTTTGAATTAGCGTTACTATTTCCTGCAGGGCTTCGTCGTTCAGCGGTTGAGGTTCTATTTTCATATTTATTGCGAAAGCCATACACGCATTAAGGATAAAAGCTTGTTGTTATCAAGTGGTTTCGACATATAGTCGCTAGCGCCCGCCTCTAAACACTTTTCTCTATCGCCGCTCATGGCCTTAGCCGTAAGGGCTATGATGGGTATTTGTGGCATATTTAAGTCGGACCTAATTTTTCGGGTAGCTTCGTAGCCATCCATTTCCGGCATCATTATATCCATCAAAACCATATCTATTTTTCTATCGGTTTTTAGCACTTCTAAGGCCTCTAAACCATCGTAAGCGGTAATTACTTCCACTTCGTTTTCCTCTAGCAGGGTGGTTAATACAAATACGTTTCGCATATCGTCGTCTACCACCAATACTCGTTTCCCTTTCAGTTGAGCATCGTTGGCACCACTAGGCGAAGCTACATTGGCCACTGTATTGAGGGCTGTAGGTGTATTGGTTTGGTGTTCTTTCTGTTGTACTTTGTACAAAAACAATTCCAGCTCATCCATCAATCGGTCTTTTGAAACACTACTTTCTCTAATAATTACTTGCGATACTTTTTTCAATTGCTGCTCATCGGCTTCGGAAATATCTTCATCTAAATAAGCAATCACAGGTTTGCCTTGCAATGTGGGCGACTGCTGTAATTGTTTAATATTCTCAATACCTTTTTGGGTGCTTCCACTAATATCGGCTATGATGCAGTCAAACAATTGATCTTTAGCTAGTTCGGCTGCAATAATGGTATTTTTAGCGTAGGTACACTCCACTTGAAAATGCCTATCGTCAATAAGTTTTTTCAAAATATCGTCGCTCAAATGCGAGCCACTTAATATCAATACTTGTTTGATGGGTGTTTTTACATGTTTGCTAATCAGCGAAAAGGCTTTTTCTAAATCGTCTTTTTCCACTGGCTTTTTCAGGTAGGCAAGGGCACCGCCGCTAGCCAATTTAGCCTCATCCGCCGCGGAAATAATGTGTACCGGAATATCCTTGAGCTCCTCATCTTTTTTCAAATGTTTAATAATGTTCCAGCCATCTATCACGGGCAGTTGCATATCTAATACTATGGCACTTGGCTTGTATTTTTTTGCATACAAAAGGCCCTCATCGCCTTGCATGGCTACTATGGTTTTGTACCCTTTCGACTTTGAAAAATCGTTCAATATTCTTGCAAACATGGCGTCATCTTCCACTATCAGCATCACCTTATCGTTGGGTAATAAGTTGTTTCTATCATCGGCAATGCTGGTTTGTAGGGTTACTTGTTGTTCATCTAACAAAAACAAGTCGCCCACTTCTTCGTCGGCAGGGGCATAATCAGGCACTAAAATAGGGGTGGCTGAAGGCTCGGTTTTATCGGCTATCTCCACCGCATCGGCTGAAATAAACAAACTAAAGGTGCTGCCTTTTTTGTCTTCACTTTCCAGCCGCATTTCACCGCCTAGCATTTTTATGAGTTCCTTGCTGATAGATAAGCCTAGGCCCGTACCACCATATTTTCGGCTGGTAGTACCATCTGCCTGCTGAAACGCTTCAAAAATAAGCTGTTGTTTTTCCTTGGGTATACCTATGCCCGTATCTTTTACGGCAATTTGTAATATGTTTTGACTGTTTTTTAGGCTCGCCACCTTTGTATCGGGTAGCTGGGTATAAGCCAATTGTAGGGTTACCGAGCCTCCTTTAGGCGTAAACTTAAAGGCATTGCTCAATAAATTTTTAATGATTTGCTCTATCCGTTGCTGATCGGTATATACTACGTTGCTAATATTGGGTGCCTTATCTATAATAAAGGATATGCCTTTATCAATCGACAGTGCTTCAAACGTATTCCGCATATTATCGGTAATACTGTTGAGCTCGGTTTTGGCAAGTTCTACTTCTACTTTTCCAGCTTCAATTTTACTTAGGTCGAGTATATCATTGATAAGATTAAGCAAATCGGCGCCCGACTTATGGATAATCTTGGTGTATTCTACTTGTTTATCGCTTAGGTTTTGCTGTTTGTTTTCACTCATCAGCTTCGCCAAAATAAGGATACTATTGAGCGGTGTACGAAGTTCATGACTCATATTGGCCAAAAACTCACTCTTGTATCGGCTGGCCGCTTCCAATTCCCGTGCTTTTTGACTCAGCGTTTGGCGGGCTATTTCTATGGCTTCATTACGCTCCTCAAGCTCAGCATTTATTTGGCGTAATTCCTCTTCCTGAACTTTTAATTCCTCTTCGCTGCTTTGTAAAATTTGTGCTTGGCGCTGTAATTCTTCGTTGGTTTTTTTCATGGCCTGCTGCTGATGCTCCAAAAATTCCTTTTGAAACTGAACTTGGCTAAGCAGTTTGCTTACATTATCGGCATTGGTTTTGGTTTCAATAGATACTGCCAAACCTTCCGCCACCATTTCTAACAAGCGTTTTTCCTGCGAGCTGAAACTACCAAAACTGGCTAGTTCTATCACTGCTTTTAACTCGTTATTGAGCCAAAGTGGTAAACAAATTATTTCACCTGCGGCGCCAAAGCCACTAGCACTTTTAAACTGCCAATACTCCTTTGGTACATCTTTTACCAGGTACAACCCTTTTTGAGCGGCCGCGGAACCTATAACGCCATCGCCCACGGCAATGGTGAGTTTCTTCATTTCGGGTATACTGTAGCCCGCTACTAATTTCAGCTTTTTAAGTTCTGTATCGTACAAGTAAACGGCACCGCCGGGTAGCTGGTTAAAGCCCACAATTTGGTGTAATATTTTGGAACAAAGGTCGGATACGGATTTACTATCCTGTAAATTATTGGTAATATGCGATACGCCTGCCAGCAGCCAGTTTTTCTCTTCGGTATCGGCATTTACACGGGCCAATTCATCAATACTTGCTTGCAAACGTAGGCCTGCTTTGTACCTACTTTTAATGGTTTTTACCACATTGCTTACCAGCATTAATACCACTGCCATTAGTACACCTATACCTATTAATAGCGTATTTCTGGCGGTGTTAACACTATCCTCCGCACGGCGAGTTCTTAGTTCGAGTAAGCGGGTTTCACCGTTTTTTATTTTATCAAATCCTGTAAAAACGGCTGTGAGCATTTGCTCTTCTTTATCTATAATACTGGGTAAATCCGTTTTGTTAGCGGTGGCTAAATTGCCAGTGTTCTGCCAGTAGGCCAGTAAATTATTAAGATCTTTTTCTAGTTTTTCTGCTTGTGCAGTTTGAGCTTCATCCGACACTACTAGTTTTTGCAATACTTGAATAGTGGGCGGTACCAATGCCAAACCATTGTAATAATCGCTTAAATATTTTTCATTTCCGGTGATGGCAAACGCTCGTCGTGCCCCCCGCATTTGGGTGGTTAGGTACCTTACATCTCTTACTTGGGCTATTACTTTATAGGTGTGGGCTACTTGTTCGGCCTGTTCGGCTTGGTTTTGCAAACTCATCACAGAAACAAAACCTACCAAAAAAACCAAGATTACCGCAGTGGCCAAACCACCATACAGCCGTAAATACAGTGTACTCTTCATAAAAGGCATTGAGATTAAAAAGCAATGAGGTTTAAATATATACAATACCTATTCAACACCTGCTACCAAAAGGCAGAAAAAAGTACGAAATGGGCGGCTAATTAGTTACCAAATAAACTAAACTTCTGAATGGTTTCGTAATTCACGGGAACGTTGGCCGTGATGCCTAGGGTTTTCACAGTGGTTTTTCCTACCACTTTTAGGGTAACATCTTTATTCAAAAGTACGGTTACCGAGTTTTTTAAAAGGCTTCGCATATCTACCTGCATGCTGGAAACAAGGTTAAAATCTGCCTTTTTGGCAATTAGTATGGTTGTATCCAAATGATATTTTCCTACAAATTGATTATTGATAAAAACATCTGCATCAACCTTTTTTAGGGTAACAGAAAAATTGTTGGGGTTAAAATATTGTAACTCAAAGCCTACGGTGGATTCGCTAAATCCCCAGTTTTTTACCGTAAAATTTTTGATTCCCTTGTACTCAAAAGGCTTAGGTGTGCATGCTGCAAAAATGCAAATAAGGGCCAATAGGGGCGTGATTTTTCTCATGGGTATAAAACTATTCAAAAGTTTGCAATAATCGATTGTTGGGGAAATTGTAAATTTGAGAAGGCGGAAAATGTCAGCTAAATTTATTAGCAATCAGTAAAGAAAAATCCAGAAAATTTGTAACTAATTAATTTAGCTCAATATAAATTGTATATCACATTGATTGTCAATATATTAAATCGGTAAAATAAATCAATAGTAAATTTAATTTTGCCAATAAAATGACAAAAAGGAAAATTTTAAAGATGTTTCAGAAAGGTCTCTTAAAACCCTAAAAATAATGAATTATAATATTGATAATGAGTATTTTATAAATGTTAACTCATTCAAAAAATCGTATAATTTAACAAATATAATTTTAAATGCAAGTGAATGCTACTCCAAAATGCGTTTTTGGAACCGTTGTGTGCTGGCAAGTGCCAACGGCTACCTTGAGCTCACCATTCCGTTGCAAAATGGAAGAAACCAGCGTTGCGAATTAGGGCAAGTAAAAATGGTAGAAGATGGCGCCTGGCGGCGGCAGCATCTCCGAGCAATGGAAACCTGTTATGCCCGAAGTCCGTTTTGGGAACACTACGCCCCTGAACTTAAAGTTTTATTTGAGGTAGATGAGGTTTCGCTTTTTCGGTTTAACACCCACATTTTAGAGTGGCTTATGAAGAAGACGAAATGCAATGCCAAATTGGCGGTTACTGAAGGCCTCGATCGTAACGCCACTGAAAAAGCAGAACTAGGAGCAGAGAGTGAAAAATTGCGCCCTAACAATTACAAATTGGTAGAAGGTACTAAACCTTATATCCAAGTTTTTAGCGAAAAGAATGGGTTTTTGAAAAATGTGAGTACGTTGGATTTGCTGATGAACTTAGGGCCGCAGGCAGCGAATTACTTGGCGGGATAGTCTGTTTTATTCGGTCACGGTGGAAGTATGTTAAAATTTTGTTTACCGAATAGATGGTAAAACTGTTAAAACAATCCAAATGCGTTGTACCTTCCCCCATTTATTTAAGTATTACTGAATATTACCAATGAATTCTATACTTCGATTAGCTGCTATTGTTCTATTTTCTCTAGTGGCCAACCTCGGTTTTACGCAAGATTTTTCAAATAAGGGACGAGATTTTTGGATAGCCTATCCTGCACATATCGACGGTTCTGGCTCTGGAATGGGTATATATATTACAAGTGATGTAAATGCTTCCGGAACTATCACCGTAAACGGGCAGGTGGTGCCATTTTCCGTTACCGCCAATAACGTAACAAGAAAATTTGTGGGCCCTAATGCATCGGGTGATGCTGCCAATAGCTATGTTTATTTGGCTCAGTCTGATGGTGTAAAAACAAACGCGGGTATTCACGTTGTAGCGGATAATCCCGTGGCTGTTTATGCACATATTATTCGTAATGCACGAAGTGGGGCTTCGCTTATTTTACCTACCACCGTTTGGGGCAGAGAGTATGTATTGCCAAGTTATCGTAGTGTAGTTACGGGCGGTACTAACGGCGGGATAGGTGGGCTTGTAGTAATGGCTGCTAATGCTAATACGGTGGTAGAAATAGTACCGGCTGTTGCCACCGCAAGTGGTCGTCCGGCAGGAACGCCATATACTATCACTTTACCCAATGTAGGAGATGTTTACCAAGTTCAGTTTGCTAGCTTGGCCGATATTTCTGGTACTATTGTACGCTCAGTTTCAAGTGGCAGCGGAACCTCGTGTAACCCGATTGCGGTGTATTCATCTACTACTTGGAGTGCATTTGACTGTTCCAATGCAAGCGGAGGAGATAATTTGTACCAACAGCTGTTTCCTACGGGCGCTTGGGGAAGGAACTTTGTAACGGCCCCGTTTATAAATAGGCAGTATGATATTTTTAAGGTGTACACACACCAACCCAACACAGTAATTACCAAAACTGAAAATGGCGTCACTACCACTATTACCACCAATGCATTAGGTTTTGCTGAATTTAAAACAAACAACCCCACCATAATCACGGCCACAAAGCCTATTTCAGTAGCACAGTTTCTTACGAGTACTACCTGTAGTAATGGATGTGCGGGGGGGAGTAGTAGCGTTGCATGTTTGGGCGACCCGGAAATGGTGGTGTTAAACCCGGTGGAACAAACCATTAATAATATCACGGTTTTTTCACCGCATCGAAACCAAGTAGCACCTATTTCTAGTAATATTTCTAATTGTTATATCAATATTGTAATTAAGACAGCTGCGGCAGCGTCGTTTAGAATCAATGGAACGGCTCCCGTGGGTGTATTTACCCCAATTCCAGGGTCTAATTACTCCTATATCCAAGCCGATGTTACTGCTCTTTCTGCAGGTAGCCAGCCGGTACAAACCTTAACTGCTGATAGTGCTTTTAGTGCTATAGCATATGGAGTAGGAAGTGTAGAAAGCTATGGATATAATGCCGGAACCAATGTGCAAGATTTATACTCACCGTATATTTTGCAAAATCAATTTACCACAATCAATTTCCCGAGTACTTGTGTAAACACACCCTTTAAGTTAAAGCTTACTTTTCCTTACCAAACCACCAGTTTAGCTATTAACTTTAATAATAACGCCGCTCTTACACCCAATAGCAGCTTTACTATTAATAACCCTGTGCCCGACAGTAGTTTCACACGTGACGGAAGAACGTTTTATGTATATTTTTTACCAGGATTTTATACCGCTACAGCGGCGGGAGCCATTCCGTTTACTGTTTCAAGCAATAACCCTACTTCCGATGGTTGTAGCGGTGCCCAAGTACGAACGGATAGTATTGTAGTATTCGGTCGCCCCGGAGCTAATTTCAATTTTACACATACTGGTTGCGTTTCCGATTCGGTGCGTTTTCAAGATATTACAAGCGCCAATAGGCCGGTGGTGCGATGGCGTTGGGAGTTTGGTGATGCTACTACAGATAGTATTCGCAACCCTGTAAAACGATATTTAGCTGCAGGAACGTACAATGTAAAACTTACTACCATTACCGATATTGGGTGTATTGATGATACCACCAAACCCATTACCATATCGTTGCCGCCAATGGCAAATTTCGGTGTAAGTGATACTACTTGCGTGGGTAAAACAATTGTATTGACCGATTCTTCGTCTGTGCCCTCGGGTACTATCACCCAATGGTTTTGGGATTATGGCAATGGTATACGAGATACCGCCAGTTCCAGTATTCCTAGAACAGTTACTTATACTACTCCGGGCAATTATACCGTCGGATTAAGTGTATTGGCTTCTGGCGGCTGCCGAAGTAATTTATTTACCCGTACGTTCACGGTAAGGGCTAATCCAACCCCTAATTTCACTGTGGGCAATATTTGTCGCCCTATTGGAACCGCCAATTTTACCAATCTTACCGTACCAGCCAACGTGGTAGATACCTTACGTTATGTTTGGAGTTTTGGCAATGGCAATACCGATACCGCTAAAAATCCCATTTATCTATATGGTAACGCTGCCGGTCCGTTTTCAGTAACGCTTACTGCTGCCAGTGCGTTTGGTTGTGTAAAAGATACTACCATACAAGTAACCAATGTATTTGCACAGCCAAAAGCAGGTTTTACTTTGGCGGATGAAGCATGCTTGCGAGATAGTATTTTTGGTACCGATACTAGTAACGCCTTTGGTAGCACCATCGTAGCTTGGAACTGGAACATGGGCGATGGCATTACACCGCCATACACTGCCCAAAATATGGCTCATTTATATGCGGCGGCCGATACTTTTCAAGTGCAATTATTTGTTACCACCGATAAAGGCTGCCGAAGCGATACCGCCAGCAAAAACGTAATTATTAATCCATTACCAACAGCGGGCTTTACGCAATCGGCTATTTTATGTGAAAGAAGGGGTATAGTATTTACCGATGCTAGCAACACTTTTGGGGCAGGTACTGTAAACACCAATTTTTGGAATATGGGGGACGGAACTTTGCTAAACCCCACCAGCTTGGCACCATTTACCCACACTTATGATACTGCTGGCGTGTACACTGTGTTACATGCGGTAACAAGCAGTAAAGGCTGTAAAAGCGATACTACCAGAACACCCATTACGGTGCACGTAACGCCTTACGCCAATTTTGGATTACCAGAAGTGTGCCTGCAAGATGCCTTTGCAGAATTTGCCGATAGTGCCACCATTGCCAATAATTCCACCCTTATTTATAGCTGGAACTTTGCCGACCCTAACGCTACACCAGCAAACCCCAACACCAGTGCCGTACCATCGCCTAAACATAAATATACCGCTACGGGTGTGTACCCTGTGTTTATGTTGGTAGTTTCCAACCAAGGCTGTAGAGATTCCATCACCCGAAATTTAACGGTAAATGGAGCCGTGCCACAGGCAAAGTTTACATTGGTAAATCCTCGCCAAAATTGGTGTGCTAACGAACCTGTTACCCTTCGAAATTTGAGTACCGTAGATTTTGGAGATGTTACCAAACTAGAAATTATTTGGGATTTCACTACCAATCCTACCCAAGTACAGGTAGATAATACGCCACTATTAAACAAGCAATACACACACAATTACCCAGTGTTTTACGGTCCGTCGCCACGTACCGTTACCATTAGGTTGCGAGCATTTAGCGGTGGTAGCTGTTTTAGTACCAAAGATTCTTCGTTTACACTGTACCCATCACCTAGAGTTATTTTAGATAGTATTCGGGGAATTTGTTTAGATGCTGCTCCTAGGTTTATTACGCAGGGTAGGGATTCTGCTGCATTAGCAGGTGCCTTTATTTACTCTGGTACAGGCATCGCTTCTAGCGGGTTGTTCAATCCATTGTTAGCTGGAGCTGGAACCTATACTATTCAATACAAATACGAAACTACTTTTGGCTGTAGAGATAGTGCTACCAAACCCATCACCGTTTGGCCAAGGCCGGTGGCTAATTGGGGCTTTAGTACACCTACTTGTGCCAATAACGCGGTAACCTTTACCGATAGTTCGGTAGCTAATTTTAGCAATATTGCCCAATGGCAATGGAATTTTGACGATGGTACTCCTACCTTAAATGGAACCAACAATGCACCGTTCACCCGTGTTTTTTCCAACGCCAGAGATTATAATATATGGTTAAGGGTAGTTACTGATAGTGGTTGTACAAGTGTGCCCGATACCAATGTGGTCATCATCAACCCGTTGCCAACGGTTGGCTTCACAGTGCCTACAGTGGTGTGTTTACCAGATGGTAGGGCCAGCTTTACCAATACCACCACTATAGCAGGTGGCAACCCAGCCTCACTCAGTTATTTATGGAGTTTTGGCGATGCTAGCAATCCTACAAGTTCTACACAAATTAACCCTACGCACCAATATTCTACCGTGGGGCCTAAAACAGTAAAACTTATAGTCACTACACCCGCTGGCTGTATAGATTCAAGTAGCGTGGTGTTCAATAATATAATGCCACAACCTGAGGCTAACTTTACTACCAATGTGCCTTTTGTGTGCGTGGGTACAGGTGTTCAATTTACCGATGCTAGTGTTAGTACCACCAGTTCCGTAACCGAGTGGAATTGGTTTATGGGAGATGGTACCAATGCTATTACCACACGCAATCCATTGTATACCTACAGTAGCAGTAATAGGCAGGGCTACACTGTAAGAATGTTTATTAAAAACGCTCAGGGCTGTGTGAGTGATACAGCGGAGCAAACCATACCCGTATACGATTTTCCCGTGGCAAACGCAGGACCTTCGTTATTTGTGCTGGAAGGTGGCCAGCAAGTGATTAATGCTACAGCTACAGGTTTTGGATTATCCTACCGGTGGACGCCGAGCATCAACCTAAGTAGCGATACCGCTTTAAGGCCCATCACTTCACCTACGCAGGATAGAAGATACCTACTTACCGTTACGGGTGAGGGTAACTGTACTGATACTAGTTCCGTGTTCGTAAAACTGCTATTGGCGCCTGAAATTCCGAATGCTTTTAGCCCGAATGGCGATAATATTAACGACACATGGAATATTAAATACTTGGAAAGCTATCCAGGCTGTACCGTAGAGGTGTTTAACAGGTATGGTCAAATGGTGTTTAGCAGTCGTGGCTATAATACGCCATGGAACGGCACTTTCAACGGGTCGGTTTTGCCAGTAGGAACGTATTATTATATAGTGGATCCCAAAAACGGCAGAAATAAAATGACAGGAAATATTACCATATTACGGTAAAATAAATGTAATTTTAAACGGTTTTTTAACATTTCAGGATTTTCGGCATTGAATTATTGATTAGTACAAGGAACTTTATACATGAGAAAACTGCTTTTTTTGAGTGCTTGTTTTAGTGTGTTGCAAGGGTTTGGCCAGCAAAGGCCCCATTATACGCAGTACGTTTTGAACAATTTTATTTTAAACCCAGCCGTAGCTGGTATTGAAAACTATACGGATTTAAAAATTAGTCATCGCCATCAGTGGGTGGGTTTAGATGGTGCACCAGTCACCACTTATGCCACTATTCACGGTCCATGGCGTAAAAGTATGGATGAGGTAGAAACTGCCACTACCGTACACGCAAGGGGCGAAAATCCACGTGGTAGAAGTTTTGTGTCCGACTACACCGCACCGGGTAATAGAAGCGGTATTGGATTAACCATTTTAAACGATAGAACGGGTCCGTTAAATAGATTTTCCATAGTAGGTAGCTATGCCTACCACATTGGTATTGCACCACGTACTAGCTTAAGCTTGGGTGTGGGTGTGGGGGCACAAAACATGACTTTGAACACCAACAAACTGAATTTTGGGAGTGCTAACCCTGTGGATCCTGCAGTGGCTGGAGCTAACTATTTAAACCGTTGGAGGCCCGATGTGAACTTGGGTTTATGGTTGTATTCCGCCAATTTTTTTGCGGGTGTGGCTGCTCAAAATATTGTGCCAGGCAGGTTAAGCTACGCCGGCGATACAGTGAGTGTTAGCAACGGTCGCTTGGTACCACATACATTTATTACAGCGGGTTATAAGTTCTTTGTAAACGATGATGTAACTTTTATACCATCCGTACAAGCTAGGTACATTAGTCCTACACCTATCAGTTTTGATATCAATGCCAAATTCCAATACCAAGATATTATTTGGGCGGGTGGTAGCTTTAGAATAAACGATGGTTTTGCTGCAATGGTAGGTTTTAACGTAAATAGCACATTTAACGTAGGTTATTCTTACGATATTATTACTTCACGGCTTAATACGGTTACCCGCGGTACCCACGAAATTACCCTTGGATTTTTACTGGGTAATAGATACGGCGATTGGTGCCCAAGAAATTTGTGGTAGAATACATTGGTGCATTCACCTAAACTATATAAACCACCTAAAAAAGGGTGGTTTTTTTGTGCTAAATTACCAGCCCTACCAAGGCTATCATATACATGAATAAATGTACAAAATCATATCTACGGAATATCGCGGTACTGTGGTTATTCGCATGCTATGTGAGTGCTATGCCTCTATTTGCCCAAACCGATACGCTAGCTAAATCCAAAAAGCAAACCAATTTTGCCCGTTGGAAACATCAGTTAATTGATGGCATTACCATAAAGGAAGATACGGCTGCTTTACGGCGGGCGTCGCTGTACAGTCCTACCGATTATTTCCGACAATTTGAGGGTAAAATCATCCGCCGAATTATTATAGATCAAAAACGATTTGGGGTAAGTATTTACGATACTAGCAATAACCAAACTTGGCTCCAGCGAATGGCCGACGACCTACATACCAACACAAAAAAAGAGGAGCTACTTTCCTTTGTTTTTGTAAAAAAAGGCGAAGCGGTAAACCCTTACAAACTAGCTGATAATGGCCGAATAATAAGGGATTTGAATTTTATACAAGATGCAAAAATTGAAGTGTTAAATACCATTTATGCCGATAGTGTAGATATTGTAATTACCACCAAAGATGTATTTAGTATTGCCGGCGATGCTGGTACACTTAGCAGCACTTTTGCCGAGGCCGCCGTGTACGATAATAATTTTCTGGGCAGGGCACAGCGTATTCAAGTGGGGTTGGTGTACGATGCTGCCCGTTCCCCCAACTGGGGTACATCGGTGGCTTACCAAAAGTACAATCTTGGCAAAAGCTTTATAAGCTTGGATGTTCGAAAATCTACCACACAGCGTAGTCAGTTACAACCCGGCCAATACGATGTAGTGCAAATGGTACGGTTAGATAGGCCCTTGTACACCTCTAATGCCCGCTGGGCCGGCGGTTTACAACTAATGCATGCAGAAGGGTTGAATACCTTGGGTGGAAAAGATTCGCTGTTTATTCCGTACAAATTTGCCGATGCCGACGTTTGGGGTGGGGTAAATCTACAAACAAGGTTCAAAAATTACCAATCGAAAGACTATAGAAAAGGTAGTTTCTTGGCACTACGCTATCGGCAGCGGAGTTTTTTACTCGAACCTAAGATAGTACCCTTGGCCGTTACCCAATTGTATTTTAACACTAGGCAGGTACTGGCTGAGTTTAGTAGCTATAATATCGACTTTGATAAAACCACCCACATATTTGGTTTTGGAAGAACCGAGGATATTCCAGTAGGGTATAACAATCGGGTTACCACAGGTTTTACCAGTTTTGAAAACGTAAATCGCTGGTATGTAGGCATGGAATTAGAAAAATTTGTGCTAGATAAAAAAGAAAATTATTATAGCTATCTCATAAATCTAGGCACCAACATCAGCGCCAGAGAATTGCAGGATAATTCACTACTGGTAGCGGCTAATATTTACTCAAAACTGTATCGGAAAAAGCGGCACATGGTGCGTAATTTTTTAAGTGGAAGCGTGGCAGCTATTGTAAATAGACGTACTTACAATCCTTTGGCGGTAAATAGTCAGTACGGTATTGCCAATTTTAGGAACGATACTTTACGTGGTAGTGCCCGAGCATCGGTAAAAGGGGAGAGCAACATATTTACCAAATGGGAAATACTTGGCTTTAGAATTGGCCTATTAGCATTTACAGAGTTGAGTTTATTTAAGCGAGAACCTACCAATGGCGGACAATGGGAGCCTTTATACTCCGTGGGTTCTGGCTTCCGTGTACGGAACGAGAGTTTGGTTTTTGGCACTATAGAAATGCGGGCAGCATGGTTTCCGAGGGTGTTTACGGGGCCGCAAATTAATATAACTTTCAGCAGTAATTTAAGGGTGCGGTATTCGGGCTCGTTTGTGCGTGCACCACAAACTGCTTTCGTGCTATAACTATTTTTTTAAAAGAAAAACGCCAATCAATATCAATACCAATCCAGCAATTTTCTGCGGTGTTAGCGGCACTACAGAAATGCCCAAAAACCCCATTTTATCCATCCATACGCTTACACACATTTGTCCGGCCACAATTAACGCAAAAGCCAAACCTGCCCCTAAAATTGGTACTAGGTAAATAATGGCAGTTACATATAGAACACCAATAATACCACCCAGCCAATAGTACCATTGTGTATCCTTTGCGGCTGGCAAGTTCAGTGGCGTTTTGGTAACCATAGCGTATAATAAAATAAGTACCATACCCACGGCAAAGCTAATTACCGCCGCCACTATAGGGCTGCCCATGGTTTTACCTAATTTGCCGTTGATGGTAGCTTGTATGGGCAATAAACCGCCCAACAAAAGGGCCAATAGTATGGGGAGAATTTTTTGCATAAGGAACAAAAGTAAAGGAAATTGGTACTTGGTTCCATGTAGCGGGTGTGGGTGTTACAAGCCTTGCTGTCGCCGTCGGTTTAAGCTCCATCTCGTTTCTGTGATGCTAAATAGCCATTCAACGGTGTTCAGTGGCGAAATGCTGGAAAAAAGTTGTGAATACTAGGGGTTAGGTTACACCTAAATTGCCCATGCCCAAAAGCTTTTCCACAACGGTGTACTATATTATTTGCCTTTACCTCAAAGCCCATTATATTTGCCATTCAAAATTTGAAAGGTGAGTACAAAGTTTTCTAAAGAAACGTATTTGTATTGGTATGGCTTAATGCAAACCATTCGTCAGTTTGAACTTAAAGCTGAGGAAATGTACAAAATGGCCGGAAAAATCCGTGGATTCTTTCATGCGTATATTGGGCAAGAGGCCATAGCAGCCGGTGTAATGACGGCCACTAGGCACGAAGATCCATTTATCACTGCCTATCGGGATCATGGATGGGCTTTGGCCAAGGGTACCTCTGCCAACGCTTGTATGGCGGAATTGTATGGTAAAGCCACTGGTTGTGCAAAAGGAAAGGGTGGTAGCATGCACTTTTTTGATAAGGAAAACTACTTTTTTGGTGGTCATGGTATAGTTGGTGCCCAAATTGGTACCGGAGCAGGTTTAGCTTTTGCTGAACAATACAAAGGCACCGATAACGTGGTAGTGGCATTTTTTGGTGATGGTGCTGCCCGCCAAGGTATGCTACACGAAACCTTTAACTTGGCTATGCTGTGGAAATTGCCCGTAATATTTGTTTGCGAAAACAATAATTACGCCATGGGTACATCCATAGAACGTACTAGTAACGTACATGATATTTATAAACTTGCAGATGCGTATGAAATGCCTGCCGACCAAGTGGATGGTATGAGCCCTGAGGCTGTACACGAAGCAATGGCAAGGGCCGTTAAACGTGCAAGAGAAGGCGATGGCCCTACGCTTTTGGAAATGAAAACATACCGTTACAAAGGGCATTCCATATCCGATCCGCAAAAATACCGTAGTAAAGATGAGGTAGATGAGTATAAGGATAAAGATCCATTAGTTCAGGTAGCTGCTACTATACTTACCAGTGGTTTTGCCACGCAGGCGGAGTTAGATGCTATTGATGCTCGCATCAACGAAACCATTGAGGAAAGTGTACGTTTTGCCGAGGAAAGTCCATGGCCCGACGATAGCGAAGTGCTAAAAGACGTTTACTTGGATGAAACGTATGAATTTATAACCGACTAACTAACAATACATTAAATACAAGAGATGGCTGATAAGAACATTACGGAAGTAGTAGAGGTAAAAAACGAAGGATTTGAAAAAGCCCAAAGCTTTGTAGAGCAATATGGTAAAAAAATTGGCACCGCTGCTGTAGCATTGTTGGTAGTAGTAGGTGGTTACTTTGGTTACCAAGAGTTTATGGTAAAGCCTAAAGCCGCTGAGGCGAACGATAAAATTTTCAAAGCACAGCAATACTTTGCTATTGATAGTTTCAAATTAGCCATCGAAGGCGATGGTGTAAACAAAGGCTTCAAATACATTTCTGAAAATTAT
>RDXK01000317.1 GCA_004292605.1 Bacteroidota bacterium | reverse complement strand
ATACCTTCAGGCCACGCCTACCAACTTAGATATTACTACCAACGCCCAAGTTTGGGTAACGTTTGTAAGCGAAGGGGCCGATTTTCAAAATGCATTAGGCTATTATACCTACCCCACAAATAATCCGCCAGTTACAGCTCCATCACCGGCTAATATCAATATCATTTTCCCCAATGCTTCTGCACCGGGTTCTGGTGGCGATTTAGATGGTGGAAGCAAAGTATACTTAGGCACTTTCTCGGCTGGTACTAGCATAGGCTGGGTAGTAGTAAGTAATGGCTGGAACGGAAGTGTGGTTACCGGTGGTAATTTTCTCTTGTACTCTAACCCAGTATTTAACCCAGAAACAAACTTGAATTTTCGTAGACACAATGTAATGTTGTTAGATACAGCTACTAGCCGTTTTGTAATAGGTTTTGAAGATAAAAACAGAGAAACCGACCCCACTTGCGACCATGATTTCAACGATTTGGTATTTTATGCTACTTTAAATCCATTCCCAAGTATTGATACTATCAATGTACCTACCCTAAACGATACTACTGGAACACCTGGTGGCGGTGGCGGAAGTGGTGTAGAAAGTGAAAGTTTGGGTGATGTAATTAAAAACATCAAATCAAAACAACTTATTTCAGGCATCGAAGTAAAAGACCCAGAAGCTGGCAACACATTTTTGGGTGCTACTACAGCCCGTGGTGCTAGCAATAGCAAATTGAGAGATTTTATACCTACCAATGCACTACCCGGTACTACACCCGTTATTAGCACACCAGGTAACTTAACCTCGTACACCAACGCACAGGAAGTTATAGCCGTAGATTATACTCGCAACGGTAGAAATACAGCTAGCGTATTAGCCATCCGTACACATGGCCGAGCTTATAACCACACCAAATCTATCTGCGATAGGTTCCGTGGAGCTCAAATTTTGGCTTTAGATAGTATGGCTTTGGGTGGTAATAGTTATATCCGCTTTATTCTTCGTCAGCCCAATGGTGCTATAGAATATGCTTACACATTTGTAGCAGGTGTAAAATTGGGTCGCCCTACTATGAGTTTACAAACTAACTGGCGTTTAACCGAACTACAGCGGGAAGATACTATGTACAATTTCCAAGTATGGAGTGCTGTACCTACCGATGCTGTAAAATTATTGTACGATGTGGTGGCTCGCTTAAATAGCTATATGCCTTTACAAGCTACCAACCCATGGGTGTTACCTACCGCTTATATTAGCCAAGGTATACGCAAAAATGGTAAACTTACTTTGTACATTACCAACCGTTCCGGTAGCCAAAACGGAAGTGTAAACTTTGATGAACGCTTAAGCGAAACCACGCCTACTAGTAATTTCACTAGTGCCTTTACTATACCACAGGGTAAAAACAATACCGTAGTACTAAACATTAAAGATGGCTACGAGTACGAAGGTGGTTTTAGCATCAATGGTGTACGCCAGGATGAAGTGTACCTTACCGATGGTGGCTGGGCTTTAGATAAAGACAATGCCTATACTACGATTAATAAATACGAGGTTCAAAATAACCCGAACCGAGTGTATAAGGATGATGAGTTAGCTTTAAACAGAACCCAAATAGTAAAAGCTACTACCAAAGATTACATTACTAGTTTTAAATATTTAACACCCGGAACCGAAAAACTAGATATCAGCACGTACAAAACGCTACAGTTTTATGCCTTAGGCAATGTGCCTGTAGAAGTACGTTTGGTAAAAGAAAGCATTACCGAGTGGAGAAACCAACCTAAAAAGGTAATTCAATTAAGCCCTACAGGTGGTACGTTTAAAATTAGTTTTGAAGATTTTATTGCTGCCAATAACCCATCGGCCGTGATAGATACTAAAGATGTAATAGCCGTAGCATTTACGTTTGGCGGTGCCAGAGAGGTAAAAGAAGTAAACCTTACTTATGCCGATTTAACCTTTACCAAAGAAGTAGTGGTAAGCGATAGAAGTTTGCAAAGCAAAGAGCTAAAAGTATTGCCCAACCCAAGCAATGGTAACTTTAACTTAAGCTTTGTATCCGATGTAGAGGGAACCTTTGTATTACAAATTTCAGATAATGTAGGTAGAAATTTATACAGCAAAAACATACCTGTAATACGTGGTGTAAACCAATTAGCGGTAGAGCTAGATAAACAATTTACCAACCCTACCGTAGGTATTATACAGCTACGCAATGGCAAGGATGCTTATGTGCCTAAGCAAATATTGTTTAAGCCATAACAGTATATTAAATTTTATAAGAACGCCTCACTACGCCGTGGGGCGTTTTTATTTTACCTAATTACTACCAGCATGTAAACCGTAAATGGTACTTTTGCGCTAGTTTAATAAACTTACAACTGTTAGTATAATGACAAAATTGAGCACCCTTGCTGAAAGTTTAGTAGGAAGCGAAATAGTAAAACTGGGCAATGCCATAGCCGAACGTGTACGTGCCGGCGAGCATATTTACAATTTTACCATCGGCGATTTTGACCCTAAAATATTTCCTATTCCCGCTTTATTAGAGCAATACATTATAGAAGCTTACCAAGAAAAGCAAACCAACTATCCACCAGCCGATGGCGTGGCCGAGCTAAGAACTGCTGTAAGTGGTTTTTTAGAAAAATGGGAAGACCTACAGTATGCAGCTAACGAAATTTTGATTGCCGCCGGTGGCCGCCCGTTAATTTATACCTTGTTTAAAACCATTGTAAACCCGGGCGATAAGGTAATTTATGCCGTACCCAGCTGGAACAATAACCACTATGTAAACCTTAACCAGGCCCAGCATTGCATAATAGAAGCTACCCCCGAAAATAATTTTATGCCTACCCCGGCAGAAATAGCACCGCATATACAAGGGGCGGCATTGATATGTTTATGTACCCCGCAAAACCCTACGGGCACTACCTTAAGCAAGGAGCATTTAACCGCTATTTGCGAAATGGTATTGGCGGAAAACGCCCAGCGTGGAGCCGATGAAAAGAAGCTATATATTATGTTCGATCAAATGTATAGCACCCTTACTTATGGCGAAACA
>RDXK01000316.1 GCA_004292605.1 Bacteroidota bacterium | reverse complement strand
AAGCTAGTGTTACAATGGAAATCGTCATCGACTGTACTGGCGGTGGAGGGGGTGGCGGCTGCGGCTGCGGTGGAACGACAGGTAGCCCAGGTGGTGGTTTTCCAAGTGGTACTCCCGGCGGTGGCACCCCTGGCAACACCACTGGAGGAGGTACCAGTGGCGGCAGTCCTAGCGGTGGTAACACTACCGGTAATACACCACATTGGTGGAATTATGGTACTGGATGGCCTTGGTATGGCGGTGGTGGCGGAAATAACCCACTAGACTGGAACTGGTGGTGGACGAGTGGTGGTGGAAGTGGTTCTGGCAGTGGTGGCTTCTTAAATCTAACAGTTATTACGCTGACAAGTCAACTGGGCTTAAGTTCTGAACAATCAATCTGGCTTGAAAATAATCCCGAGTTTGCTACATTACTTTACGATCAATTACTTGAATACGGAAACTCGGAAGAAGCGAAAACTGCTTCGAAA
Organism: Bacteroidota bacterium; assembly: GCA_004292605.1. Classification (GTDB taxonomy): domain Bacteria; phylum Bacteroidota; class Bacteroidia; order Chitinophagales; family Chitinophagaceae; genus UBA10646. The sequence continues at coordinate 2,597 of RDXK01000316.1, read as the reverse complement.
ATTTTATTGGACTTAGAAATAAATAATCTGCTCCAATATGCATGGGGTAATGACTTTGGCAACGCAGCGATACCGCATCTTCAAAATCATTTCAGTTGTTGCACTATGCTATGGATCAATCCTAACTTCGCTTTAAATTGGGGTTTACAAACACACGCTGATTACTTAGTTATAAGACAAGAGAACCCAAGCTGGTCAAAATTACGATGTGCTTGGGAAGCTATTCAAGAAACAGTTCACACCGGCCTTGATATGGCAGGTTTAATACCAGTTATTGGAGAAGTGTTTGACATCACTAGCGGTATTATATATACTGTACAAGGAGATGGCTTAAATGCAACTTTAGCTTATTCTAGTGCTGTACCATTTGCCGGTATGGAAGTCACAGCAGTTAAATATTTTAAAAAGACGATTACTGGTGTTAATGGCACCACCAGAACCGTAAAATTTATCAAGCTCACAAATGGAAAAATTGGATTTTCTAAAAACTCGAAAAAATTTAGAGAATCTTTAGGATTGCTGCCTGGCGACCTCAGACAGGCACACCATATTATACCTTGGGGCAACGACATTCCTATGCTAGACGCTATACAGAAAGCAGCAAAATCTTCTCATTCCTTCCATATAGATGATGCCTTAAATGGCATACCAGTTGAAGCTTGGAGAAATTATCCAAACCATCCGGATTTTAACAACTTGATCAAAGCCAAGCTAAATTCTATACCAAGTAATTTAAGTAACGACGCAACATATAATGCAGTCATGAACATTATAAACCAAGCAAAGCAAGCAATACTAAATAACCCTAACGTACATATTAACAACATAACTTTTTAATTATGAACTACTTTAGAATTCATTTTACTACTATCACACAACTTAGAGGAAACGATTCGTATATAAAAACTTCGAATCCATTAATCCCCAACATAGACAAATGTTATTTTGAGGTAAAAAATTTTATAGGTAATATCGAAGGTCAGAAAATAGTAACGCCTCCGTACCTGATAGATATGGAATTATATAAAACGGCTAAAATGCATGATTTAATAATGAGCCCAGGGCCTATTTCAAGAAAACTAGTCGTCAGCACGAAACTAAAAACGATACTTGAAGCTTACAATAAAGACGATATCCAATACTTTAATATGATTGTAAAAAAAGGAAATGATACTTACCATAATTACTGGATTTTACACCCCCACACCTACAAACAAGAAATTATAGATTATCAGAATCTAAACGTCACGTATGAAAAACATAAACCTGATTTCTCTATAAGCTATGAAAGTGAAATAATTAACCTCGCCCTTTCAAGTATTGACGATTTCAATTTACACATGGCTAATAAAAAACCCGAGGAGATCAGCTACATAGAACCGCTACAAATAAAGAAAGACTGTAAAGAGCATTTTTTTTGCCTAAAAAATGTTTTTGGGGGCTTAGGTTATTACGTTTCGGAAAAGTTAAAAAAAATTATTGAAACAGACGGATGTTCTGGCATTGAGTTTCAGCCTATAGAATTCACATTTATTCAATGGCTTCAAACTAAAAGAAAAGAAATTACTTAACAATATTCTGACTAATAGTAAGCAACATCTTTATTCATTAGCTGACAGGAATACGGAACATCACTTATCGGTAACGAATACCAAACAAACTAATACTACTCCAATGTCAAGGTTTAAATCGCAATTTATTGCTAACTCATCAATTAATCACACCAACTAAACATATGTAAAAAATTAACCGAGACGGATCAACGACATTTCAGTAGAAATCCGTCTTAGTGTACAACCAAAAATGTTAACTAGATGAAAAACTTATATAACAACTGGCTTGTGAGGAAAAAAACACCATGAATAATTATACTCTCCATGAAATGTAACAGTAAGACCAGATTAGAAGGATTTAATACATTACTTAAAAAGGTAACATTGATATTATTACCCTAAAACACAGACTAGGCTGAAAAATATGAAAAAGCTATTTCTATTGACAAAAGACCTAGTTATAATGACGTTAGTATTAGCTTCGACTTTATATGTATCTCTGAAACTTTTTGAACAGTATGCCCCGGTACCGTTAGAGAGAAGAAATACACATGGACTAACCTTTTCAAATTGTCTCGGTCTTTCTCTTTTTTACACGGTCTCTATATCCGTATTTTTGTTTATCATAGGTATATTGATTCATAAGTTGATTAACATAAATAATTACAAAAGTCTAATTGGACTAATAAGTTCTAACGCATTTATATTTCTATTCAAAGGTTCCACAGGAGGCCTATACTTTGCTCACTACATAACAATACTAGAAATATTAATAGTGGTTGTATTTGGTGTAATCGTGGGCAAACGCGTAATCAAGTATCTACCAACATGACTATGTACTGCCTACAACACGAGGTTTTGTGCAAGTGTGGGCAGACGAGTGAGCTGTATGTTACGTACGTTTCTTGTTTGTTCCTACCGTTTGGCAGACCGACCGCTTTTCAAACATTTTTACTTAAATTGACAATTATTCCTTCGTATTGAACTTTGCGTTGCGGGCAGACGGAATGCTATCCCACACACCTGCACAAAGCCCAATTCGTT
>RDXK01000114.1 GCA_004292605.1 Bacteroidota bacterium | reverse complement strand
GTAAAAATTATTTTTTTTCAGCCATATGGTAGCTGGCAAAGATGTTAGTTTTATTGGAATTAGCTTTGCAAAAACGGTCACAGTACTTAATTCTAAATAAAATTTGCCCACGGTGAACTTTATTACAGCTGTTTGCTTACTTTTGCAGCCGCAATAGGTACAAAATCATCAAATTAGTACTAAAAAAACAAGAAATGTCGTATTTATCTACAGAAAGAAAAGCAGAAATATTTGCTCAGTATGGCGGAGACGCTAAAAATACCGGTTCTATCGAAGGTCAAGTAGCCTACGTAACCGAGAGAATCCAAGGTATCTCTAAGCATTTACAAGCAAATAAGAAAGATTTTTCTACCCAGCGTGGTTTAATGAAGTTAGTAGGTCAGCGTAAAAGCTTATTAGCCTACCTTCAAAGGAAAGATTTGGCTGGTTACCGTGCCTTAATTGAGAAGTTAGGATTACGTAAATAGTGTTCCTTCATCTATATTGTTTAATTCCCAATTGGTAATTCGTACCAATTGGGAATTGTTGTTTTATAATCTGGTGAGTTTCCATTATTTTTCCCACGTTAATAACTATTATACATATTGAAGCGGCATAGGGCCGTTTCAGAAGAAAACCAAAGAACATGTTGTCACAACCATTACAAGCTTCCTTTACATTGCCGAACGGGCAGGAAGTAATTATTGAAACCGGAAAATTGGCTCGCCAAGCCGATGGAGCCGTAACTGTACGCCAAGGCAATTGCATTATTTTAGCTACTGTGGTGGCTAACAAAGATCCTAAGGAAGGACAGTCGTTTTTTCCATTAAGTGTTGATTACCAAGAAAAATTTGCTGCTGCTGGTCGTATCCCAGGTTCGTTTTTTAAGCGAGAAGCTCGTTTGAACGATTATGAAATTTTAACCAGTAGGTTAATTGACCGTGCCCTTCGTCCATTGTTCCCAGAAGATTATTTGTGCGATGTGCAGGTATTATTGAGTTTAGTTTCTAGCGACGAGCAAGTAATGCCCGATGCGTTGGCTTGTTTAGCCGCTAGTGCCGCCATTGCCGTAAGCGATATTCCTATTAAAGAAATTATTTCTGAAGTACGTATAGGCCGTGTAAACGGACAGTTTATAGTAAACCCCACCCGTGCCGAACTAGAGCAAGCCGATTGTGAATTTATTATTGCCGCCACCGAGAAAAACTTAATGATGGTGGAAGGCGAGGCAAAAGAATGTAGCGAGGAAGATTTAGTGCAAGCACTAGAAATAGCCCACAAAGCCATCCGAGTACAAATAGCTGCCCAGGCCGAACTACGTGCCAAAAAAGGTATTACACAAAACCGCGACTATAAAAAGCCAGAGCAAGATGAAGAAGTAAAAGCTAAAGTAGCCGCCTTTGCCAAAGATAGATTGTACCAAATTTCTAGAAGCGCCAGCGCCAAACACGAGCGTAGCGATGCCTACAGCACTTTGAAAGAAGAAACCGTAGCCATGCTAGGCGAAGAAGCCACCGACTTGCAGAAAAAATTAGCCAAAAAATATTTTGAAGATTTACAGTGGGAAGTAGTGCGTAACATGATTATAGACGATAAAGTGCGTTTAGATGGTCGTGGCTTGGCCGATGTTCGCTCCCTTGCTATGGAAGTAAGTCCGCTTCCTACTCCACACGGTTCTGCATTGTTTACTCGTGGCGAAACACAAAGTTTAACCACGGTAACTTTTGGCACACCGCTAGATGATTTATTGGTAGAAAGTGCAGCCAAAAGCGTAGATAGTAAGTTTTTCCTACACTATAATTTCCCTCCGTTCAGCACGGGCGAAGTAAAAATGATGCGTGGCCAAAGCAGGAGAGAAGTAGGGCACGGTAACTTGGCTATGCGTAGCTTAAAGCAAATGATGCCGAAAAACGATTACGCCTACACGGTACGTGTAGTAAGTGATATTTTAGAAAGTAATGGTTCTAGCTCCATGGCCACCGTTTGTGCCGGCAGCTTAGCCCTGATGGATGCGGGTGTACCCGTGCCAAAACACGTAAGTGGTGTGGCAATGGGTCTTATTACCCGTGAGGATGGTAAATACGCCATTTTAACCGATATTTTGGGCGATGAAGATCATTTAGGTGATATGGATTTTAAAGTTACAGGTACCCGCGATGGTATTTGTGGCGTGCAAATGGATATTAAAGTAGATGGTTTAAGTATGGATGTAATGCGGGAAGCCCTAGCACAAGCTAAAGCAGGCCGTTTACACATTTTAGATGCTATGTACGAGTGTATGCCAGCTCACCGCGATGATGTGAAACCACATGCACCAAGGATGGAAAAACTAGTAATCGAGAAAGAATTCATTGGTGCCGTAATAGGCCCCGGTGGTAAAGTAATTCAAGAAATACAAAAAGTTACCGGTACTACTATCAATATTGAAGAAGTAGGTGAAAAAGGCGAGGTAAGCATATTCAGCAGCAATAAAGATGCGGTGATGCAAGCTTTGAATTGGATAAAAGGTATAGTAGCTGTGCCCGAAGTAGGCGATACATACGACGGTGTAGTGAAAGGCGTAAAAGAGTTTGGTGCCTTTGTAGAATTTTTGCCTAAGAAAGAAGGTTTATTACACATTAGTGAAATTAGCTGGAGCCGCTTAGAAACCATGGATGGCGTGTTTAAAGATGGCGATAAAGTGAAGGTTAAGCTAATTGGCATCGACCCTAAAACGGGTAAATACAAATTAAGTCGTAAAGCTTTGTTACCCAAACCAGAGCGTACAGATAGGCCAAGAGTAGAGCCACAAGCTCCACCAGCTGAATAATTTTGTAGCTGAAGGGTTGGGTTGAGAGCCAAACTTTTCAAACAAAAATCATAGAGCCGTTTGCATTTTTGCAAGCGGCTTTTTTATGTTAGGGCGTTACCCACAAGGGGTCGGGCTTTTCGCTGCAATCTTTCTGCCCTAAGGGGCATAAAGTATTTCCGCTGCAATCCCTAACGCGGCATAGTGGAGGTTTCGTGTGCCACGAACCGCAACCGGGAATCATCGGCCCACTGAACCAAACGCAAGCCACCACTTACCGTTGCTAGCGTATATTTGACACACTATAATACTCCTTTATGGCAAAGCAAGAAACTATTTTAGTGATAGACGATGAGCAAGCTATTAGAAACAGCATCCGCAGAATATTAGAATATGAAGGCTATGCAGTAGAAGAAGCTAAAGATGGTGAGCAAGGTTTGCAAATGTTTACTAGTAAAGAAGTTCAACTGGTTTTGTGCGATATAAAAATGCCAAAACTAGATGGACTAGAATTTTTAGTAAAAGCCCAAGAAGTAAATGCCGATGTGCCTATAGTAATTATAAGCGGACATGGAAGTATAGAAACCGCTGTAGAAGCTGTAAAAAAAGGAGCGTTTGATTTTATTAGCAAACCGCCCGATTTAAACCGACTGCTAATTACCGTACGCAATGCTCTTAACACCAAGGACCTAAAGGAGGAAACCAAAGTACTGAAAAAAAAGGTGGCCGGCGTGCCCGACATGATTGGCAATAGCAAAGTTTTACAAGATATAAAACAAACCATTGAGAAAGTAGCTACCACTGATGCCCGTGTACTGATTACCGGTGCAAACGGTAGCGGAAAGGAAGTGGTAGCACGATGGATACACGCGGCTAGCAACCGCAGTGCCCAGCCCTTGATAGAAGTAAACTGTGCAGCCATACCTAGCGAACTAATAGAAAGTGAGCTATTTGGCCATGAAAAAGGGGCCTTTACAAGTGCCGTGAAACAACGTATAGGTAAGTTTGAACAAGCCCATGGAGGTACATTGTTTTTAGACGAAATTGGCGATATGAGTTTAGACGCTCAAGCCAAAGTATTGCGTGCCTTACAAGAGCATAAAATTACCCGTGTGGGTGGCGATAAGGATATAGCGGTGGATGTACGTGTAATAGCCGCCACTAACATGAATTTATTACAGGAAGTGGAGGCCAAAAGATTTAGGCTCGATTTGTTTCACAGGCTCAATGTAATTCCTATTCAAGTGCCAAGTTTAAATGATAGGGTGGATGACATACCTGCCTTGGTGGAACACTTTTTACAGCTAATAGCCAAGGAATACGGACAAAAGCCAAAAAACATACAAGCTAAAGCAGTGACGGCTTTACAGCAGCATAACTGGACGGGCAACATACGTGAGCTACGCAATGTAGTAGAACGATTGGTAATTTTAAGTAACCAGGAAATTACCTTGGCCGATGTGCAAAAGCATGTAATTACTAGCTATGCATAAACCGCTGCTGATAGCCATAGTAGGCCCCACAGCTGTGGGCAAAACCGCTGCAGCAGTAGCCATAGCTAAACAGTTTGCTACAAGCATTGTAAGTTTTGACAGTAGGCAATGCTATCAAGAACTTGATATTGGTGTGGCTGCCCCGTCGGTAGAAGAAATGCAGGGTGTGGAGCATTGGTTTATCAAGTCGCACAGTATTCATAATATGGTAAACGCTGCTAGTTTTGAGCAATATGGTTTAAACGCTCTGGATACGATATTTCAACATAGGCCAATAGCAGTAGCTGTAGGCGGAACTGGCTTGTACTTACAGGCTTTATTGCAGGGGTTAGATGCAATGCCCCAAGTAACTGAAGAGGTGAAGGCAAGGGTAGCCCAAGGATATGCAGAAGGTGGATTAATCTGGTTACAGCAAGAGGTAAAACGTTTGGATAGTAAGTATTTTGCTGAAGTAGATACACAAAACCCGGTGCGTTTGTTACGAGCTTTGGAAATTTGCTATGCCACCCAGCAGCCGTTTAGCAGTTTTAGAAACAAGCAGCCTGTGGAACGGCCATTTAATACGGTATTGTTGGGGTTAGATTTACCAAGACAACTATTGTATGAGCGAATTAACCAACGGGTACATGCCATGATGCAGCAAGGGCTGTTGCAGGAAGTAGAAGGTGTAAGGCCTCATCAGCATTTAAACGCATTACAAACTGTGGGGTACACAGAATTGTTTGCCCATTTACGTGGCGAAATAAGTCTTGCTGCGGCCATTGAAAAAATTCAGCAGCATAGCAGAAACTACGCAAAACGCCAACTTACTTGGTTTAAACGCTTGCCAAAGGTTCAGTGGTTTGAACCGCACCAATTGACCGCCATGATGAACACTATAGAACAGGCGATGTAATTAAAAATCTTCTTCCTCGGAGCGTTTTTGTAGGTAAAGCCAATTCTTTTGTTTGATACCCTCTAACATATACCAAATACCCGCTGCAGAAATAGCACTTAGTAAAAGTAACAACCACCAAAAACTGGCTAGCCAATAATGTGCTAGGCCTAGCATTACTGGAAACAGCATGGTAAATAATCCTCTTAAAAAAGAGCCCGCTTTCACGGAAGTAGATTGCGTAGTAGAAAAGGGTAAATGAACACAAGATAGCCGTACCACAATTGCTGCTATCAGCAGTTCATTTAATAAGCCAAACAATAGACTAGGAATTATTTTCACTCCAAAAATAGCCAAGGCTGCTGTGGATATCGCCAATACAAGCGGTAGATAAAATTTTGCAATTACTGCCTTGGCGGCACCAATGATTACGGTGCCCGGCGTAGCCAGCGGTGTGGTGTGGTATATCCAACTTGCCTTCCATTTATCGTTGTAAGATAAGTTGTTCAGTGCGGTAATAAAAAGGAAACTGCACATGTATAAGGAGGTAATAAAAAAAATCTGCCCTTCCTTGTTACCGGAGGTAATATCCTGTAGCGTAATTCGATTTTTATTAAAAAATATTATGAAAATATATACTGCCAAATATCCTATACTAGGGTACACTTTCATTTTAAAATCCTTGCTACGTGCTGTAAGCAGCCAAGCAAATTGAAAGCTTGCACGTTCCACGCCTTGGGATGTAACCCAACGTGCCACCATAGATTGATAACGAGCAAAAAAGCCTGCTGTAGGTTTTGCTTCAGGAGCGATACTTGCCACCGTATTTTTTACCGGTGCAGTTTCCGCCGTAGAATTAATGGCTTGTAGCTTATGCGTAAACTCTGGCGCCAGATATTTTATTACCACGTAAATACAAATTAGGGGTACCGCAATGGCTAGTAAAGTAGCGATTATTGCAATGGTAGAAATATTGCCGGTAGAGAGTAGAGTAGAGGCTTGGGCAAACCAGTAAGGCGGTATTAGTAAATACAAGAATTTATCCGCTAAAATATAATTCTCTACTATCGTTTTATCGAGCAAGCGGGGTACTATTTGATAGCTTCCAAATAGTACGATGGAAAATACGATTTGGAAGTTCCCTAATATGCGTTGAAACCGTTCTGGCGATGTTAGGCGTAATACCAATATGTAAGTAGCATTGATAATAAATAGCGTAAATAACACTACTGGTAGTAACGTAAAAACTACGGCAGCACAGGTTTGCCAGCCTACTTGCACCGCCAAATAAATGAGGGCGGGTAGGCTCATAGGTATGATGATTTTATGGCAATGAATAAGTATGTGTAGCAAGCGAGCTACTACTACTGTTTTATCGTTTACGGGCTTGGGAAGTATTATATAATTGTCGCGTATATCTATTAATACATTCGTAAAATCTGATATAAGCACCGAGGCCAGCATGAAAATAAAAAACGAGTAAAATATGGTGAGCTGTGTGGGAAGATGTGTGCCAATAAAAAAAGGAATCAAGTAAAACAGTCCCAGAAACAGACTAATTATCATGGTAGCGATAGTAGCCCCCGTTACGGGTTTCGATTTTTTATTGGTGTTTTGTACCTGCCCCCAAGATGCTATTTTACGGTCGTCCATCATCAACTTCACACGTAAAATGGCTTTTAAATGTGGGATGTGAACACCGAGTGTTTTGTAAAACGATTGTGGTAGTAATACCAACCACAGCAAGCCTTTGTTTAGCCAGTTCATAGGGTATTATTTCAATGCGTTTAAAAGGTTGTCGGCTGTAGATTCTAGGTGATTGGCCGAGGTTAGGTTGGCAAACATTTTTTCTAAACTGGTATTGCCCTGTGTTTGTTTTAACTCCTCAAAAGTTCCGTTGGCTATTATGGTGCCTTGATCTATCAGTACTATGCGGTCGCTTATTTTTTCCACTACATCCATCATGTGGCTGCAGTAGAAAATGGTTTTGCCTTCTTTAGCTAGTTTGCTAATAAGTTCCTTTACTATAATTACGCTGTTGGCATCTAGGCCGCTCAATGGTTCATCTAGGATGATGATGGATGGGTTATGTAAAATACCGCTGCTAAGGAGTACTTTTTGTTTCATACCCTTGCTAAACGTATCCATACGGTTATCGATATTTTCTAACAGTCCAAACGCTTCTAATAATGCCTCTAACCGGTGTTGTACCAAATCGTCCTCCATATTGTACAGTGCACCCATAAAAGTTAAAAACTCTCGAGGTGTCAATACATCGTACAGTTCAGCAAGTTCGGGTATGTAGCCAATATGTTGTTTTATGGCTTGGCTGTTTTCCTTCACATCCATATCCATGATGGAAACCTGACCTTCAAAGTTATTAATGAGTCCGCACAAAATCTTCACCGTAGTACTTTTGCCTGCACCGTTGGGACCGATATAGCCAATTACTTGACCGGGATAAACATCTAAATCTATACCTTTTAACACCTGTTTTCCGGGGTAGTGTTTTACTAAGTTTTGTATTTGAATGATGGGTTTCATATCGCTTTTTTGTGTTGCTAATGTAATACAAACTACTATTGCATTTGTTTCTGTAATTAATGTATGTACCATGAAACCTGCTACTGGTGGAATTTCCTTAAGTCGCTCCTTAATTTTTATACATATAGCAGTGTTTGTATGGGGTTTTACGGGTGTGCTGGGTAGGGCCATTACGGTAGATGCAGTTTGGCTGGTACAGTGGCGTATGCTAATAACTACGGTAAGTTTGTGGGTTTTGTTTGGTGCTTTGGGGTTGCTAGAAAAGATGCCTTTTAAAAGGGTGGTATTATTGGCAGGTATTGGGGCAATTTTAGCATTTCATTGGGTATGTTTTTACGGTAGTATTCATTTGGCCAATGTAAGTATTGCCCTTACTTGTTTGGCTACATCGGGCTTTTTAAGCTCCTTAATAGAGCCTTTGTTTATGCGGAGTAGGGTTAATATTTCCGAAGTTTTATTGGGGGTATTGGCGCTGGCGGGCATTGCTATTATTTACCGAAGCAATTTGAGTTTTGGCGTAGGAATTTGGGTGGGTTTAATGGCTAGTTTATTAACGGTTTTGGTAAGTGTATTCAATAAAAAATATGTAACCGGTTTTAAACCTACAACGGTAACATTAGTGCAGCTATCGGGTGGGTGGTTGGTATTTACGGTGTGTATGCCGCTATTGCTTTGGGCTATGCCTACGGTGCATTGGTGGCCTTCCGTGGCGGAGTGGGGCTATTTATTTATTTTGAGTTGGGTATGTACTATTGCTACGTTTTTTTTATACATACAAGCACTACAAAAAATTTCTGCGTTTACGGCTAATCTTACGTTAACGCTGGAGCCTGTATATGGAATATTGTTGGCATTTGTAATATTTAAAGAGTACGAGCAGCTCAATGGGTATTTTTTCTGGGGCTTAGGCTGTATAGTATTGGCGGTAGCTATTCAATTATTTATTACCATCAAAGGTTCTATTGGTTCAAAATAAAGCGATTGGTGAGGTGGAGTAGTTGCCCCATGGAGGTAATTTGCAATTTTTTGAAAATGTTTTTGCGGTGGGTTTCTATGGTTAGGGTACTCAAAAATAATTGGGCTGCCATCTCTTTAGTGGATTTTCCTTCGTGTATCAGTTTTACGATATCCATTTCACGAACAGACAATCGGTACTCTCTAGAAAAGTCGCTAAAATTCAGTCGATTATAAAATACGGGTGCTTGTACATCATCTCCTATGTATACTGTTTTTTCGTTGTACACAATTTCATAGATAGACTCTTTTAAAGTTTGGGCACTTATAAACTTGGGTAATGCTCCATGTAGTTGAAGTTCTCGGGCTTTTTGTATAATCGATGAATCTATCTGCATGCTTAAAAGAATCACTTTTATGGCCGGGTAGCGTTTGCGTACAGCTGCAGCGGTATCTAAACCATTTAGTATCGGCATGTTAATATCCATCAATATTACATCAGGTACCTGAGCGTTTAATTGATGCAAAAGTTCTTTTCCATTTTTTGCAATGCTCATCACTTTATAGTAGTTACCCTCTGCATGCAGTATTTGAGTCATGCCATCGGCAAACAATTGGTGATCATCCGCAATAATGATAGTTATGGCTTTTTGTAAATTCAAGTAGAGAAAGGTTGTTAGTTTGCGGTTAAAGGTAGTTGTAAAATTATCGACCGCTTGCTAATTTCCATTAAAATAAATACCCATTTTCAGGTATTTACAGTATGGGTATTTCGAATACTAAAGATGTTCCTTCATTGGGTTTTGATACAATTTCTACCGTGCCTTTTAGTAAAAAAGTTCTTGATAGAATGTTCTTTAGTCCAATACCTACTTTGGTGTTTTGCGATTCTTCTGGAATTCCAATACCATTATCTGTAATAACAATTTGTAGTTGATTACTTACTGTAATATGAATGATGGCTTGGGTGGCGTTTGCATGCTTAATTATGTTAGCCACACACTCGTTTACAATTCTGTAAATATGTATGGATGCGGTTTTCTCGATGGTAGGTACCACTTCCGGCACCAACAAACTAAACTGAGTTTTTTGTTCTCTATTTACCTCTTGTATACGTTTCTTGAGGTTTTCGAATAGATTGAGTTGATCAAAATTTTTAGGGGTTAAGTCGTGTGATATGGCACGTAAATCTAAATTGGCTTTATCTACTATTGCCAATAATTCGCCGAGCTGAGTGGGAGATACGCTGATATTATTTTCTTGCCAGTTACTTACTTGAAGTTTTATACTACTGATGGTGCCACCTAGGTCGTCGTGTAAATCGCTGGCCAGTCTTCCGCGTTCTTCCTCTTGTGCCAGTATATATTGTTCTTGGGTATCTTTTTCTAACACTAGTTGTTTTTGTATCAATTGTTCTTTGTCGATAATTAGCTGTTTAAAGTTGACAATAAATAGAATGGTTTGGAATAAAATTTCCCACGCAAAAGCTACGATAACATTACCGGGAGATACAATCGGAAATCTGATATCACTCATGCCATGTAGCTGAAAAATTTCAACAGAAATAAATACCGGCAAGAAGGAAACAGCGTAAAGGATGGCTTGTTTTTGCTTTTTTAATACTCCTGTAATACAAATAATGGCAACACAAGAAAATACAATAACAATGTAGATGTCGAATAGTAAAATTGCACGGTAATTATAAATTGGTTGGCCCGTTAAGCAATAGCTTCCTATAATTACCAACAGTAATAAGTTTATAATATGAATGGCTTTGATAAACTTGGCCGATTTGGGGAGCAGTTTATCTGCCCGTAGAAAGTAATAGCTTACTTGTAGGGTACAGGTGGCTGCTAGTAACAAATACCAATTTTTTGGCAACTGTGCCCAATACGGAAATAGGCCTGCTGGAATATTATATACATCTAATCCATAATCATATAACACAAAGCATACAACACCAAAAATGTAGGCTGATTGCCAGAAGTTAGTGGGGGCTCTTACAATAAACCATAGCACCAAATGGAAAAGGAAAGCAAACAGGAAAAAGCCCAAGTACTTACCGATAGAGAGGGTGTAGGGTACTTCAAACTCAGTGTAATCTTTGTAAGTGGTGATATCCATCGGGAAGTAAAAGAAACCATTGGTTCGTTCTACTTTTAGTAATAGGCATTTTGTTTCCTTAGGTTGAAATAGGAGGGAGTAAGACTGACTACGAAGTTTTAACTGCCTTTCACCCAAGGGTATATTAGCACTAATGGCGGGGTATGTTTTTGCTGTATCTGATTGTACTTCAAAAAGTGTATATCTAAGTCCATCGTTATAAAAGTTATATAACAATTTTTCTGCATAGTCTTCTTTCCAATGTACGTAAAGTAGGATCCAATAATTACCGTCCTGGTTTTGCCTATGAAATACTTCCTCAGCTTTCGGTGGCTTTTTAAAAACGGTGGGGTTGTTTATTTTTTTGATTACGTCGTTTGCGTCAGCGTTAGTCGGTTGCAAGCTGTACCGGTAATAGAGCGATAAATCTTCATAGGTAGCGGCATCCATTTTTAACGTATCCCATTGGGCTGCCACTTTAGTAAGCGGTAGCACGCACAGTAGTACAAGTACTAATAAATACGTGCTATTTTTTTTCGGGACAAAAATCATCTTTACAATATAAGGGTAAACACGCTACTAAAAAAAGGTAAATACCTTAAAATAAATACCTGTTTTCAGGTAGTAGCCAGGTAATGGTGCCTATCTACTTTTACACCATGAAGATAATGCCAAAGCTAAACCTTCACCACTCCAACGCCTTAGAGAACTAACTGGTTTCTACTTTTTGTAATTAAAAATACCGAGTATGAAAAAAATACTTACTTGTTTACTGTGCCTGATGGTACTACAGCAAAGTTCCGCCACCATACGGCGTGTGGGTTTTATTGCCACCGTTCAAGCAGTTAATGGGTTCGACTATACAACCTTTCAAGCTGCACACGATGCTAGTATTACTGGCGATACTGTACAATTGTATCCTAGTACCTCTGGCACTGTTTCTTTTAGTGGAACTATCACCAAGCGGTTGGTGATTCAAGGGCCTGGCTACTTTTACAACGTGTTCCATTTAACTGGAGCGGAAGTTGGTAACACCAGTTTGCAGAATTTAGCAGGCGTTATAAGTAGTTGTAATTTCACCATAAACTTAGGCAGTGCAGGTACCACAGTAATGGGGTTACAAAATGTTACCGTAAATGTAACGAACCGTATAGAGGCACTCAACGACATTACCATTACTCGCTGCCGAAACGTGGTGATTAATTGGGATAATTCGGGTATATTAAACAATTGGTCTGTAAGTAGCTGTTACGGATTATCTATTACACAAACAGGGTTTAGTGCACAGTTTACTAGTGATAGAACAGTAGATAATCTTACTATCTCTAATTGTTTTGTAAACGGTGCAATTAATCTAAATACATCGCCCACGGGTTCCTACTTAAATAATAGGTTTACGAACTGCGTGTTTGCTAGCGGACATAATTTGGTATTGGCCAATGCATTTTTTACGATACAAAACTGCATATACGAAGGGCAGACTATGAGCGGCACTAATAATACCACCTTTATCAGGAACCTAACTACTTCCACCGCCACCAGCAATATTATTACCAATACAGGGAGCAACAGCGGCAATATTTTTTCAGTGGCACTAGCTAATGTTTTTGTGGCCTACCCCAACATGACTACCACCAACGGTGTAAATAATTTTAGCTTAGATGCTCGTTTGCAATTAAGGCCACAAGGCACACCGGTGAACCCAGCCATTGGTGCGGGGCAAGTGGTGGGTGGTACTACCAGTATAGATTGTGGCATGTTTGGTGGCAGTGCCCCATACACATTATCCGGCGTACCGTCCATACCGATATTTTATCAACTTGGTGCTAGTAGTGCAGTAACCGTGGGTAATACCTATACAGTAACATTTAGCGTAAGAAACAATAACTAATTAATAAATACTCAAAAATACGAACATGAAAAAAATACTTACTATGGTTTTGGTGCTTATGGTTAGCACCAGTTTTTTGGCTACTGCTACTATACGAAGGGTAGGCTTTACAGGTAGCAGTACAGCTGTAGATGGCCTCGATTATACTACTTTTCAAGCGGCACATGATGCCAGTATAAACGGCGATACCATACAGCTATACCCCAGTACACAAAGCAGTGGTAGTACTTTTAGTGGTGGTATAAATAAGCGGCTATACATTGTAGGCCCAGGGTATTTTGTAAATGGCTACAACATGCCTGGTTCGGGTATAATCAACAATGCTTTGCAGGCTTTACCCGGTGCTATTTCTAGTGCCAACTTTACCCTTGGTATTGGCAGTGCGGGTACCATTTTTGCTGGTATCAATGGCCTTGGATTAACCACGAGCAATATATTAGACTCCTTAAATAATGTAGCAGTATATAGATGCCGGAGCGTGAGCGTAAACTATAACAACAGCGGTGTATGTAATAACTGGATTATTAGCCAATGTACTGGCGTAAGCATAAGCCAAAGCGGGTATGATATAGCTTTTAATGGTAATAGAAGCATCACTAATTTGCGTATAGAAAATAGCTTAGGGGTTGGTATTTCCTATAGTGCTACAAATCCTTCCACCGGACAGCCAACTCCACAATCACCGGTAGGGGTTAACAGTGGGCAAATTTTAAATTGTGTATGGGCTTCAGGCACTACGGGAGTTGAGAGTTATAATAGTTCATTAAGTATGAATAATTCAGTATTCTTAATTCAAAATTGTATTAGTTTGGGAAGTACTTTTACTAATGGCAGCGGCTGGTTGACCGGTGCCAGTAATTGCGTTTTTGTAAACAATATTACAAGCAGCGCTGGTGGTACTTCGCCGGTGGCCAGCAATCCAGGCAGCTCTGGGAATGTATTTAATGTATCTGCCAGTAGTAATGTAATTTTTGTAGGAGTGCCTAATAACGTTTCAAACGGGCAAACACTTAATAGCCCTGATGCAGCTTTTCAATTAACATCTACCTCGCTTGCACGGAATGCTGGTATAAACCCTAATACCGGTGCACAAACTGATTGTGGTATTTATGGTGGTACCAACCCGTACAAGGCATCCGGTATACCTAATATTCCGGCATTTTATAGGCTAAATGCAGCTAGTACTACTGCCAGTGGTAGCACCTATACTATTACTTATAGTGTGCGTAGTAATAACTAATTATCATGTAATGGGTTAAGCTACTTTTTATACTTGGGCAGATACCAAAATATACTTTTATGCAAACTTCTCACACAAAAGCTGGCGGAATAAAACGTCTTGCTTGGAATATAGCACGGTGGTTTATTCTTATTCTTTTTGCCACAGCATTTTTTTTACTGCTTAGAGGCAATGCGTATGGACAAAGCAATATCAATTACGTAGAGTATTACTTAGATCAAGATCCTGGCCAAGGGAGGGGGACACCCATCAGCGTTACAGCCGCCACCAACATCGCCAATATTCCTATCAATTTAGATGTTACTACCATTAGTAGAGGTGTTCATATTTTGGCTACCCGGGCCCGCTCAGCCACAGGTGTGTGGAGTTTTAGCCATTACTGGTATTTGTTCAAGCCGTATTTAGTATTAGAACCTAATGCCGTATCAAACGTGGTAAGGGTGGAGTATTTTATTGATACCGACCCTGGCATGGGTAACGCCATAAATGTACCTATTACGAGTGGGGTAAATTTAACCGACCTTACTTTTAGTTTTTCTACTAGCAATTTAAGCAGTGGCCCGCACACGATAGGTGCCAGAGCTTTAACTGCCAACGGCAGTTGGACACTGACTAATTTTTGGGTGTTTATAAAGCCCCTACCTACTTTATCGCCCGCCACTTTAGAAAATGTAAGTAGGCTAGAGTATTTTGTAAACACCGATCCCGGAATTGGCAATGGCATCAATATTCCTATAACGGCAGGTACTAACTTAGAGAATATCAACTTTCCGTTACCGGTTGCATCGTTACCCAATGGAGCTCATTTAGTGGGCTTTAGGGCAAGAACTGTAGGTGGCAGCTGGAGCCATACCAATAACTTACTTTTTGTAAAGCCTTACCCTAACTTACTTGCAGGATCTAGACCCAATATAACGGCCATGGAGTACTTTTTAGATTACGATCCTGGCATTGGCCGTGGAATTTCTGTACCCATTAGTGCTGATACAAATTATACCAACCTCACTTTTAACGTAAACCTTACCGGTATTGTACCAGGTACGCATTTTGTACAAGCTCGTACCCGGGATGCAAACGGTAACTGGAGCAAGGTAAATAGCTGGCAATTTACCATTCCTGGTACACCACCTACCATCGAAACCATTGTGAACGGTAATACTTTTTGTGCCGGTACGGCGGTAAATATTGCCTACAATATACCCACTGCCATTACATTTAATGCCAATAATAGGTTTGTAGTGCAGTTAAGTGATAACTCTGGTAGTTTCACAAACCCTACTGCCATTGGTGAACTAGCTAGTACAGCCTTATCTGGAAATGTTAGTTGTACTATTCCCGCCGCTTGGTCCGATGGTAGCGGCTACCGATTCAGGGTAGTGGCTACTAGCCAAACAATTATCGGGTCGGCTAACGCAACTAATATCACTATTAATCGCCTACCACCAATGCCACAGTACTCTACGCCGTTGGGCGATACTAGTATATGTGTGGGTAATCCGCTTACACTTACTGCTACCAATAATGGTTTTACACCACAATGGTTATTTAACGGTAACGCCATTTCAGGAGCTAACAACCACCAGTATGCTATGCCAGCTATTACAGCAGCTCAAGCTGGTGTATATCGTTTACGTTTAGTAAATGCAAGTACTTGTGTTACACTCGGTAATCCGATCAGCGTAACTGTAAATCCAAATTCGCCTACGGCGGCCACCGTATCTCCAAGTGGTTCTATAGGTATATGCGTAGGTAATTCACAAACACTTACTTCAAGCATTACCAGTAATATTCAGTGGCAGCGTAATGGAGTAAATATAGCCGGTGCTACCACTGCCACTTATGCGGTAAATGGAAGTGGTACTTATACTGTGGTTACTACCAACCCTACCAGCGGCTGTCAATTGGTTTCCTCTAACAATGCCGTGGTTAGTTTAGGTGCCGCACTAACTGTACCTACTATATTAGCTAACGGCCCTGTAGATATTTGTAGCAATAGCAGTGTGCAGCTTACTTCATCTGCTGCACCCAATTATCAGTGGTATAGAAATGGGGTATTAATTAGTGGAGCTGTTGGCCAGTCTATTAGTGCTTCCCTTGCGGGCACATATACCGTGCAAATAAGCGGTAACAACTGTTCGGCCACCAGTTTGGGTACAGTAGTTACAGTCAACACGGCTCAAGCACCCAGCGTGGTATTAAGTTCACCGGGGAGCACAGGTGCAGCAGGTTCTGTATTCAGTTTTTCGGCTACACCTACTAATGGTGGTAACGCCCCTAGTTACAACTTTAGAGTAAATGGCAATAATGTGCAAACAGGCTTGAGTAATACTTACAGTAGTACTAATTTTCAAAATGGCGATGTGGTTAGCTGTGTACTTACAAGTAATTTTGGATGCCTAACTACCACGCAAGCCACCTCTAATACATTTACCATTGCTATTGTGGCCAATGTAAGCATAAGCGGTGTAGCACGGCACCCTGTTAAGGGAAATATTCCGAGTGTTTTGGTAAGGTTTACTGGCGGTATTACCGATAGTATTAGTACTGCGGTCAGTGCATTTAATATACCTGTAGCGCCGCAACGTAATTATACCATTTCACCCACAAAGTACAATGATGTAAATAGAACCAATGGGGTAAATGTTCTCGATGTGGTGGCTATGCAATCACATATTCTTAATCGCACTATATTAAATACACCGTTTAAAATAATTGCTGCGGATGCCAATAGCGACAACGCTGTTAATATCCTGGATATTATAGCCGTAAAGCGCTTGATATTAGGTATCGATCAGGTTTTTGCAGGTAATAAATTATGGAGTTTTGTAGATTCAAGTTTCGTATTTACTAACCCTAGCAATCCGTTCCCATACGCAAGTACACGAACCCTAAGTAACATTTCTACAGCCTCTACCAATAACAATTTTTTTGGTGTGAAACTCGGCGATGTAAATATGGATTGGGATGCGGTGCCTGGCCAGAACCGAACTACTGCAAAGCCTTTAATGCTATATATGGATACTGTTTACGCCACTGTGGGCGATGTTGTTAGACTGGCTATAAAAGTGAAAGATTTTAATGGCTTATTGGGTGCTCAGTTTGCCTGTAAGTTTGATGCTTCCGTATTTGATTTTGTAGCAGTAGAAAACAAATTATTACCCATCGATCAAAATACTATGCTCAGCACCATGGGGCAGCTTCGATTTGTTTGGGCCGATAATGCCGCTTCCGCACGAACTTTTGCAGATGGAACCGTTTTGTTTGAACTTGTACTTCGCAAAAAGTCAGCTTCGTCGCAATCCATCTTACAAATTTTGGATAGCGATATGCAGGCATTAGCTTTCACGAAAGATAATCAAACTGCCGCGGTAATTATGCAAAACGGTATGGTACTTGAGAATAGACCGGCGTATGTAAATATTTTGATGGAGCAGTTAGATTTGAGTCCCAACCCTAGCCGCGGTTTTTTAAAAGCCACCATTGTTAGCAAAGAGCCGAAAACTATCCGTCTAATAGCACAACACATTTCGGGTACCAAAGTGCTAGAACAGGTGGTTAAGTTAGATGCTGGTGTGAATGTAATACAACTAAATCTTCAAGCTAAGCAAGCCATAGTAGACGGCATGTATTACATACAAGCTATTGGTTTAGAGGGTGTTAAAACCAAATCGGTTATTGTATCGCACTAATTATGAAAATACCTAGTAGTATGAAACATTGGTTATTCTTTTTTTGTGTATGGTTGGCAGGTTTTGAAGCCGTTGCTCAGGTGCCACCCGTGGTATTGGTGGCAGGCACTGCAAGTAATGCTACGGGGAGTTTTTCAATACCAGTTACAGCACAAAATTTTCAGCAAATACTGGCTTTGCAAGGTTCCATTCAATGGGATAACACAAAGATTGTGTTGGATAGTGTATCAAATATTACACCCATTTTAACGGGTGTGCAATTTAATGATAGTGTTATTGCCAATACCGGCAGTTTGAGCTACGTATGGATAGATAATGCGATGACGGGTCAGTCGCTTGCTAGTGGTAATGTATTGTTTCGCTTGTACTTTACGGTGGCCGCCAATGCAAGTGGTACTGCGGCCATACAGTTTGCTAGCACACCCACGAACCAGCTTTTAGTACATGCTAATGGCAGTACCATAAATACAGCTATGTACACCAATGGTTGGGTGCAGTTAGCCACACCTACGGAAACACCCCTTGTACGCATAGGAAATGTAAATGCAGGCAATCAATCCTTGGTTCAAATTCCTATCACTGCATCGGCCATGTATAATATTATTGGTTTTCAGGGTAGTATTTTGTGGGATAGTACTGTATTTAAGTTTAGCAACATTACCAATATTAATGCAGGGCTAGCGGGCTTTCAATTTAACCATACCGCTGGAAATGGCGGCAACCCACCTGCCGTTAGCTTCTTATGGCTGCAAGATAATCTGCAAGCTCAATCCTTTCCAGCCAATACTGTGCTATTTACGTTGGTACTGGAAGTGAAAAGTTTATATGCTCAAACGAGTACCGTATACTTTGGCAATTGGCCCACCGTCACTCAGCTGATAGCTGCAGACGGTAGTCCGATTAACAATGTTGTCATTACCGGTGGTACCGTCGCTGTCGCCGGTGCTTACCCACCGCCAGAGTATACATTGGGTACAAAGCTATTTACTTCTGATACCACTGTAACTATTCCATTAACGGTTAAGAATTTTCGAAGCGTTTCAGCGTTGCAAGGGACTATCAGCTGGGATGCCACAAAACTTCGAATTTCTAATGTTGTAAATGTCTCCAGTATACTCAGTGGAATTAGTTTCGATAGTACGATCTTGAATGGCGAGGGTAGGCTCAGCTTTATTTGGGCCGATGCCTCACTATTACCACAGTCGGTTTCCGAAAACGCTACTTTATTTGCACTTCGGTACCGTGTAGTACAGAACGTTATCGGTCATGCACCTATTAGGTTCACCAATTCACCCACCAACCTTCTGACAGTTTCTGATGTGGGTACTACTATTCCTAACACCAGCTACACAAACGGTTTGGTCACTTTCACCAATGCCATTTGTATTGGCGGTTCGGTATCCATTACTTCTAGCATATTGGGGAATACTTATCAATGGCAGATTGACTCGGGCCAAGGGTATCAAAATCTTACAAATGCAGGTGTTTATAGCGGTACAAACACTGCTACTATGGCTATTTCGACCGTACATGAACGAATGGGTGGTTACAAGCTAAGATGTAGAGTTGGAGCCGAAACCAGTGAAGAATTTCCTATACAATTCACTAACTTTTGGATAGGCGGCACCAGTACTGCATGGCAAACTGCTAGTAATTGGAGCTGTAACGTAGTACCTAACAGAAATACAAACGTGGTTATTTCGTCTGCAAATCAAAACCCAGTTATACAATCTAATGTAACCATACGAAGCCTTCAGGTAGCGGCGGGTATTACACTGCGAGTAGCCACAGGATTTACATTGGATTTAATTGGTAACCAATAAAGCATTCAGTTATGAAATACATTTCATATATATTAAATCTGAAACAGAAAACGTTTATTCTGGTGTTATTTATTTGCATAACTTCAGTACCTGCTAATAGTCAGTTATCCGTTGCTGGAACTATTATTGTCGAATCGGGCGCCACTATAAAAACTGCAGGTTCGGTTAGTCTTCTTGGTTCGGTAAGTGGTAGTGGATATGTGGAATTGAATGGACTAGCACAAACATTCGAGGCTAGTGGAGGAACTATTCCCAATGTTCGAATTTCTAATGGAACTAGTGTACGGCTACTAACCAATTGTGTTATTGGAAATAATTTGGATTTTATTGCTGGTAAATTGGTACTCGAAGATTACAATGCTGTAATTGCTTCATCTGCATCTATTACTGGTGCTGGAAATGCAGGCTATATAGTTACTAATGCCTTGGGTGGCGTAGTTCGTGAGATAACTTCACCTTCATTAGTTACCGTTCCGCTGGGTTCTTTGGATAGCTATTTGCCGGTTACTTTATCGGTAGGCTCGGTAAATGGTACAGCAAGAGTATTTACAAGGTATCTTGATAGTTTACCCGTTCATTATTCCAACGAATTCGATGATTGTTTCAAAG
Source organism: Bacteroidota bacterium (assembly GCA_004292605.1). Taxonomy (GTDB): domain Bacteria; phylum Bacteroidota; class Bacteroidia; order Chitinophagales; family Chitinophagaceae; genus UBA10646. The sequence goes on along the minus strand of RDXK01000114.1, from coordinate 9,940 downwards.
GATTTTGGAGAGTAAATTATCAGAATATGAGCAGTGTTGCCGCCACGTGTCAATATGCATCTGCCGCTATCTTGAAGGGATTTTCTACGAACATAAAACCAATCATTGTAGAGCAGCAAGTAATTAAGCAAAACAGTAATGCCAGCAACGACACTTTAACACGTAGTATGTTTTATGGTAATATTAACAGTAGTGCCGACCTTACTGGCACTAACACATATGTTTTGGTTACTGCCAAAGCTTTTCTACAGGGTGCTTACAATGCAGCAGCAGGGAAAATGTTCGACAATCTTCGTACACCGACGAACCTAATCCCATTAACAGACCCTTATCGAACATCTACCTACAGCAATAATTTTACTCATACCAATAATCCCAATGTTGAGCAAGCAGTACCATCCGTTTTCAACGATCAGTCAAATACGGACGATAATGTAGTAGACTGGGTTTTTATTGAGTTACGAGATGCAAATTATCTACTGAAAGGAACCAGAAGCGCCCTGCTAACAAGAGGTGGTAGAATAATTGATGTAGACGGTAGAAATGGTGTGTTGTTTAAAAATATTGATAGTAGTGACTACGTAGTTACAATAAGGCATAGAAATCATTTGGGCATGGCAGCAGACGCTTCTGTAAAGCAGCCTTTGGGGTTAAATGCAACAGCAGACATTAAATTTGATTTTACCAACTACACAGATGCTCAAATATTTGGTACACAGGCAGCATTTGCCACTAGTTCTGATGGTAAACGAATGTTGTGGGGCGGCAATGTAAATAGTAACGCCAATATTAGGTATAGTGGGCCTAGTAACGATAATGCCTTTTTACTTTCCACCATACTAGGCGGTATCAACACGCTTATTTTAAGCAATGTATACAGTGCTGGTGACATAAACATGAACAGAAATGTTCGTTATAGCGGCCCGGGAAACGACAATGCTTTTCTTTTATCCACCGTGCTGGGTGGCATTAGTACCACATTAATTACCCAACAAATACCCAACTAAAAATTCCCGATTATGAAGTCTATTTTTACTACCATCCTTATGGCCATAGTTGGCCTCGCACAAGCCCAATCCTTTCAGGGCACTCTGAGACCTGGCTCCCAAGCTAATAGTGCTATTTGTGCTATTAGAAGTTCTGCAAATTTTAGTGGTAACCCTACCAATATCCAGTTTTCGCTGGCAGTACCTATTTCGGTAGGTGTACGTCCTACCTTAGTCATGTTGAATAATTTTTATTCGGCAAACTTTGCAAGCAGTGGTGTAAGTATTATTCAAACAGCCAGTACCGCAACAGATTATATTTATTTAATCAATTTTTCAAGCTCGTTGTTTGTTTCAAAAACTTATACGGCAAACACGCTTGATAATGTGTGTGAAATATCTTTTCAAGGTAATCCCACTACCACCAACAACCTACGATTGGTTCAACTGCCTGATGGTTTAGCCACTACAGGTACTGGTGGCGAGAACGGTCAATACAACTTTTATATAGAGTTCCAAGGCGTGGATAGAACAAATACCACACAAATGTTTTTTTCGGCTAACGGCGGAACTGTAGTAAACAATGCCAATGGATATACAGCTTTCTCCTCCGTAACACTTGGCTCTAGTATTGCTTTGCCAGTAAATTTCACATCGTTTACTGCTAGTAAAACCGCATCGAATGCACTTTTACAATGGAGCGTGGCCACGTTGCAAGATGTAGCATATTTTACTGTTCAAACTATTCATGGAAATACGGTTACCAATATTGCAAATGTACCCGTGGGTACCACAACTAGTTATCAATTTAACGATGGCGCTTTTAATTCACGTTTAGGGAAACAGGTGGTGTATAGAATATTAGCGATGCAGAAGGATGGTTCCCCTGTATTTTCAAGTAATGCCATTTTAAGTAAGCAATTCGCCACTAATATTCAGTTACTAAATAACCAGTTCGCATCGAATGCAATGTTGGCCTTGGAATTGTTGGAAAATAGTAAAATTTCAATAGTTGTATACAGCACCGATGGGCGTATGGTACACCAGTTACAAACTACTGGTATAGTTGGCTACCAGCAAATATCTGTGCAAAAACGTTTGCCAGCTGGCAGCTATAAAATACAAGTACAAGTGGGCCAAACTGGTTATACATTTAATGCCATACAGCCTTAAACTTTCGGGGGTTAATAGTTTTTAACTACAACGCCGCATTTCTATGCGGTGTTTTTTATTGCCCCCATCTATACGTATCTTGGTGCAGGCCCATTAAATCTACCACACGGTGTACCACCGTTTGTGCTACCTCGGTTATGGTTTGGGGTTTGCTATAAAAACTTGGTGTAGCGGGGCAAATAATACCACCCGCCAGCGTAACGATTTCCATGTTTTTTATATGTATCAAATTGTACGGTGTTTCTCGGGCTACCAGTATCAGTCGGCGGCGTTCCTTCAATATTACATCGGCCGCACGGGTAACCAAGTCGTCGCTATTTCCATGGGCAATTCTCCCCAAGGTACCCATACTACATGGCACCACTACCATAGTGTTGTATTGGGCGGAGCCTGAAGCAAACGGAGCAGAAAAATCGTGTTTGGCATACACAGGAAATGGATAATTATTATAATTGGTATTATCTAATTCGGTGGCCCAAACATCTTTGGCATTATTGCTCATCACCACACCTACAGCTGCTATTTGCGAACTATTTTGTACCAATGCATCTAGCAAAAGTTTGGCATAAATACTTCCGCTTGCACCCGTTACCGCTACCACTATTTTATGTTGCATGTAAGTATTACAAAGTGTTGGCCCAAATTGTTACAGTCGGGCACGTTTTAGCTTATCTTTTCCAATCTCAAAAATAATGTTTTGCGGCACTTTTAAGCTGTCAATCAAGGCATTCCGCTGGATGGAGATGATGGTTTTGCCCACAGGTGCTTCCGCCTCTACGGGTTCTGGCAGCACGGGTGGGTAATTGGCCGCAGGGTATACCTCATAGCTCGGGAAACTACTTTCCACGTATTCCACAGGTGCTTTGGTAAGTAGTTTTCTACGGGTTTTTATTTTGTTAGCTGTTTTTTTGTTAGTGACTATACTAGCAGTAATAGCCCTATTCTCTACAACATTAATAGAGGCTTTTGTTGGTATTACTGCAACAAAATTACTTGTAGCAGTGGTAACTAATGGCTTTGTGGTGTTGGTTTGCACTAAACTTAGTACACCAAAACAAACTAGTATTAATAAGCCCGCCAAAACCTTGGCAGTAGGGGAGTTTTGGTAGCTATTGCCACTAATAATCTGCTGTATTCTATGTTTCAAGTAGCTTTTTTGGGCCCCTGTAGCAGCTGGCTGTAAAGCAAATGTTTTGTTTTGTGCCCATTGGCCAATCAAATACAAAGCTTCGGCGTACGGTACTTTATTGTGTGTATGTGCTACTACTTTTTCATCCACAGCTAGTTCTCTATACTCGTCTATTCGTTGGTGTACCCAGTGTGTAATGGGGTTAAAAAAAACCAAACGCTGGCACGCCAACAATAATTTATTTACAAGGTAATCGTTTCTATAAATATGCACCAACTCATGTAAAACAATGGCTTGTAATTGTACGCCATTCATGACGGAAATACATTGCATGGGCAGCACGATGATAGGCCTAAAAAAGCCCGTGGTAAATGGAACGGTAAGGTTAGGGTGACTGTAAACGGTAACAGCACGACGGATACCCAATTCTCTGCTGCTATGCTTGGTAAATTGTTGTATCCAAGTACCCGCCAAAGGTAAATTTCTGGTAGTTTTTCGGGTGCTTATTTCTAAACGAATCCATTGTATCATATACACCAAACCCATCAAACAATACAATGCACCCATACCAGTAAATACCCGTGCCAACATACTATGGTGAAACAGTTCGCCTACCGCTGTGGTTATTGCATTGCTATCAAAGGCTGTGAATCCCATCCATAATTCTACCAAAACCAAGGTATTTACCAGCTGAAAAAACACCAATAAGTTATAAATGCTGCTGGGCTTTAATTGAGCACTGCCATATTTCACAAATAGGTATACCGCCACAAATGGTACCAGCATAATTACCCAATGCTGTACTATTCCAGCTCCTAAATTGTGTAGTAGCGATTGTAAAAAAGCGTTCATAGCAGGGTAGGGGCTAACTAGGGTTAATTGTTTTTTAGCTGTGCTATCAGTTGTTCTATCTCCGCTAGTTCCGCGGCGCTAGGCTGGCTGCTACCTAAGGCTTGCATTACAAGCTCCTTGGGGCTACCATTGAAAACCGATTCTATCATTTTACTCACCAAATGCTGCTGCGTGTTGGCTTTGGTAACGGCTGCTGTGTAAACATGACTTTTTGCTTCATCGTTTCTATGCACCAAACCCTTTTCAAACATTATTTGAAGCAATTTTAGCGTAGTAGTGTATACACTGTTTTTATGCTCCAATAGGGCTTCATGCACTTCCCGTACAGTGGCAGTTTTCTTTTGCCAAAGTATTTGCAATATCTCTAATTCACTTTCTGTTGGCTTCATATTACAAGTTTACGATAAAATTCGTATATGTAAAACCTACCGCCACAATTTTTTGATTTATGACAGTTTTTTAACACTATTTCTCAGCTGCTCCGTGGTTTGTGTACGGCCATCGTGGCTCCAGCCCGGTGCACGGGTAATGTACTGTAAGGCTTGTTTCCAGCTGGGGGCACGCCTAACATCGTTCCACAAATGTATCCATTCATGAAAAGCCACTTTTACGGGGTGAAAGGTGTTTACGTTTTTGGTAAGTCCGTAAGTGGGTGTTTGTTTTTCCTCCTGAAATGTGCCAAAAAGTTTATCCCAAATAATGAATATGCCGGCATGGTTTTTATCTAAATATTCCAAATCCGTTCCATGGTGTACACGGTGGTGGCTGGGTGTATTCATAATGGCTTCAAACCAGCGAGGCATTTTTTGAATACTTTCTGTATGAATCCAAAATTGGTACAATAAACTTACCGATTGTAGTAGCATTACCACTGCCGGGTGAAAACCTACCAAGGGCATCCAAGTCCAAAATAAAAAACAACCGGTGGCGTTGCCGGTCCATGTTTGGCGTAAAGCAGCCGCTAAATTGTATTTTTCAGAGCTATGGTGTACCACATGCGAAGCCCAAAACCAGCGTATGCTATGGCTTAGGCGGTGAAACCAATAATAACTAAAATCATCGGCAAAAATGCCTATCACTATTACCCACCAAGCCGTGTAGGGTAAAGTAAATAGGCGGTGCTGGTAGAGCCCAAAAAATACCCAAGCTATCACTGCCTTGGTTACAAACCCCGTAAGCAAATTGCCAATTCCTAGGGCTATACTAGTGGCGGCATCTGTAATTTGGTACAGTTCTCGTTGGGTTTTGTACGCATACAAAACCTCCAAAGCTATTAGTAGTATAAATGCTGGTATGGCGGGCAGCAAAATGTTAGGAAACTCAGGCATAAGGCAAGTTAATAAACGTTTGGTAAAAACTACACTGTGTATACTAAAGTGGCGGGGGCTAACTTTTCCACCCAAAAACAGCCAATCGTAAATACAGTGTACCTTGTGTAAAACTAAGCTGAACGCTCAATTTTTATATGGCAAAAAAAACCAAGGCAGCTCCCAACCCCGATGAATTAAGAGAAGAGGTAGAACAAACGGTAGAAGTGCAGGAGGTGGTAAAAGACGAACGTACTACAAAAGTGGTAGGTATTTTACTGCTGGCCGCCGCATTTTTATTGTTTGTAGCTATAGCCAGCTATTGTGCTACTTGGAGTGAAGACCAAGATAAAGTATTACAGTTTGGCGTAAAATTACTAGCTACGAACGATGTGCGTATGAGCAACCAAATGGGTGCTTTGGGTGCCTATGTATCGCATCATTTGGTGTACAATGGTTTTGGTTTAGCTAGCTTTTTGTTTTGTAGTTTGTTTTTTGTTTTTGGGGTAAATAAGTTCTTTGGTCAAAAGGTATTTTCGCCGGCCCGTACGCTGCGTTATATCACCGTTGGTTTGGTAATTATCAGCATGAGTTTTTCGTTCCTTACCAAAGGTGCCAGCTTTGCTTATGGTGGCGCCGTAGGCGATTATTTGAATAGTTGGTTAGAAAAATGGATTGGGCGTTTTGGTACAGGAACCTTGATTTTACTAGGCTTGGCCAGCTATGGTATTTGGCGTTTTAATCCCACATTTACTTGGCCAAAATGGGAGAAAAAAACCAGCAATATTCAGCCGGAAGAAGATGAAATGATTTTCCCCACAGCACCTGCACCAGTAGCGTCAACCACCGAAGAACCCGCAGAAACCAATGTACCGCCTGCAGAACAAGGGAGTGGTTTTACCCCAAGTATGAACACCGCTGTTACGCCCATTCATTTAAGTCATATCCAGCCATCGGAGGAGCCAGCACCCGTGGTATTGAATTATTTTGAAAAGCAAGAAGAGCCCCAAGAACCCAGCCCAAAGCCGATAGAAAGTTTTGAACAAGAAATACCTTTATCGGTCGATTTACCTACCGAAGCAGCATCTGCCTTGCCCGTAACGTCTACGCCCTTGGTGCATGTGCAAATGCCTGCTACCGCAAATGCTGAGCCTACTATGTTGGATACTTATGAGGACGATGAAGATGATTTTGTAGAAGATAATGAAGACGATTTTGTTCCAGAAGAAATTGCCCCACATAACCAGCTTACATTAGAAATAAAAGAAGTACCTGAGGAGCAGGAGGAAATACCCGTGGCACCGGCTGCTGTGGGTAGTTTGGCTACCAATTACGACCCTACTTTAGATCTTGGAAATTACAAACACCCGCACGCAGAATTATTAGAAACCCATGGAAGCGAAAAAATAGTACATGATGCGGAGGAGTTAGAAGGCAATAAAAATCAAATTATTGCTACGCTCAAAAATTATTCTATAGATATTCAAAGAATTAGTGCTACCGTAGGCCCTACCGTAACCTTGTACGAAATAGTGCCAGCACCCGGTGTACGTATCAGTAAAATAAAGAATTTAGAAGATGATATTGCCCTTAGCTTAAGTGCATTGGGTATACGTATTATTGCCCCCATTCCTGGTAAAGGAACCATAGGTATAGAAGTGCCCAATGTGCGTAAAACCGTGGTGAGTATGAAAACCCTGTTAAGCTCCGAAAAGTTTTTAAACAGTACCTATAGTTTGCCCATAGCCATTGGTAAAAAAATTGACAATGAGAATTTTATTGTCGATTTGGCTACCATGCCACACTTACTAGTGGCGGGTGCTACTGGGCAGGGTAAATCGGTAGGTATCAATGCCCTGTTGGTGAGTTTGTTATTTAAAAAACATCCATCGCAGTTAAAATTTGTATTGGTCGATCCCAAGAAAGTGGAACTGAGTTTATACCGCGTTATTGAAAAGCATTTTCTTGCCAAATTACCCAATGAAGAGGAATCGATTATTACCGATACAAAAAAGGTAATCAATACCCTAAATGCACTGTGTATAGAAATGGATAATAGGTACGATTTGCTAAAAGATGCCGGCTGCCGTACCATAAAGGAATACAATGAGAAGTTTTTAAAACGTAGACTGAACCCACAAAAAGGGCATCAGTTTTTGCCATTTATAGTGTTGGTAGTAGATGAATTTGCCGATTTAATTATGACTGCTGGTAAAGAGGTAGAAATGCCCATTGCTCGTTTGGCACAGCTAGCCCGTGCGGTAGGTATTCACCTAATTATTGCTACACAACGCCCTAGTGTAAATATTATTACGGGTACTATTAAGGCCAACTTCCCGGCCCGTATAGCTTTCAAGGTTTCCTCCAAAATTGATAGTAGAACCATATTAGATGCTGGCGGTGCGGAACAGCTAATAGGTAAGGGCGATATGCTAGTGAGTTATAATGGTGAAATTACCCGTTTACAATGTGCTTTTGTAGATACGCCTGAAGTAGAACGAGTGTGTGAGTTTATTGGCGATCAGCAAGGGTACCCCGATGCATTTTTACTACCGGAGTACGTAGATGAAAAGGAGGCGGGTGCTAATGGCGATTTTGATGTAAACGATAAAGACCCTTTGTTTGAGGATGCCGCTAGGTTAATAGTTCAAAACCAAGTGGGTAGTACATCGCTTATTCAGCGTAGAATGAAACTTGGCTATAATAGGGCTGGCCGTTTGATGGATCAGTTAGAACATGCTGGTATTGTGGGGCCTAACCAAGGTAGCAAGGCAAGGGAAGTACTGTTTAAAACCGAAGCTGATTTACAACAGTGGATAGATTCGATGCTGTAATAGATAGTTCGCCGAAATTGTGAACATATTGGCATGGCGTAGGCTGCTGTGCTGCCCTCAAATTATTGGCTAAACCATACATTTGCATCAAATAGTAAGAATGAAATTTTTAATTACTGCCGTTTTACTAGTGAATTTCACTATTGCAGGATTTGCCCAAAACGATGCTGCTGCTAAGAAAATATTGGACGATGTAAGCAATAAAGTAAAAACGTTTAAGGGAATTACGGCCGACTTTAACTACATAACGCTGAACAAACAGAAAGTAAAAAAAGGCGATGTAGCAGGTAAAATAAGTATCAAAGGTCAGAAATATTATATCAAGCAAGGTAGTACTGAGATATTTTGTAACGGTACAAAAGTGTGGAATTTTAATGGTAGTACTGAGGTAACGGTAAGCGATGTAGATGGTGATAGCAAAACTTTATCGCCCCAAAAACTATTGACCAATTTTTACGATAAAGATTTCACTTACAAGCTGGTAAGCTCTACTGGTGCAGCCCACCAAATAGTGATGGTGCCTACCGATAAGCGTAAGAATTTTAAAACGGTTACCATCTTTATTGATAAGGCAAAATCGATGATTACCAAAGCAGTGATTGTAGATAAAACTGATAATACCGTTGAGTTTGTATTGAAGAACGTAAATAGCAATGCTATCTTGAACGATGCAAGTTTTGTATTCAATACAGCAAAGTATCCGAAAGTAGAAGTGATAGAGCAGTAACTATCCGTAGTCTTAGGCGTAGCTGACTACGGATGTTAAATGAAAAGTAGAGTCTGTGACTCGGGTATTTGGTAGTGATTCTATAGTACTTCAATGCTGAATTTTATTCCGGTAACTATCCGAAGTCTTAAGCGAAGTTGACTACGGATGTTAAATGAAAGATAGAGTCTGTGACTCGGGTATTTGGTAGTAGTTTTATGGTTAGTAATCGTTTAATTTTGTACAATGCCAACCGGAGGATACCAAATCGTAACTATCCGTAGTCTTAAGCGAAGCTGACTACGGATGTTAAATGAAAAGTAGAGTCTGTGACTCGGCTATTTGGTAGTAGCTTTATGGTTAGTAATCGTTTAATTTTGTACAATGCCAACTGGAGGATACCAAATCAAGGATCAAAACGCGATACATTTTATAACCTTTTCTGTAATAGAATGGGTAGATGTTTTTACGAGAACAGAATACGCAGATATTGTGGTACAAAGTTTACAGTACTGTCAGCAAAATAAGGGCCTCGATATTCATGCTTGGGTTTTAATGAGCAATCACATACACTTACTTATTTCTGCGAAAGCTGATTATTATTTGTCGGATATTTTGAGAGATTTTAAAAAATTCACCTCTGCAAAAATTATACAAGCTATAGAAGCTAATCCAAGGGAAAGCAGGCGGAATTGGATGTTGTGGATTTTTAAAACTGCTGGAAAAAGAAATAAGCGAAATGAGCAATATCAATTTTGGCAACAAGAAAATCACCCTATTGAATGCAGTACAGCTGAAGTGCTTTCTACGAAGAAGAAATATATTCATGAAAACCCGTTAAGGGCTGGTTTGGTAAGAAATGAGTGGGATTTTGTTTACTCGAGTGCTATTGATTATTACCTATCAAAAAACGGTTTATTGGAAATAGATAGTGTGTAAACCTGAACACACCG
>RDXK01000315.1 GCA_004292605.1 Bacteroidota bacterium | reverse complement strand
CCCACTATCCGTAGTCTTCAGCGTAGCCGACTACGGATTTTTTATGAATGGTAGAGTCTGTGACTCGGGTTATCGATACTATGTTCCGTAGTATTTCCGCCGTAGTGGGTGTTCTTCACCAACAACACGATGTTTTGGTTACCCAGCACACCAACCAAGCAGTAAAATAGAACCCCCACTTGTAAGTAGGGGTTGGGTATTAAATAGCTTGATGATTAAAGGGCTGTAGTACCATCTCACTTACTACGCCGCTGTTAGGTTGCTGGCATAAAAACCAAATGGCTTTTGCGGCTTCCTCGGCCACAATCATTTTGTCGCGTTGTACCCTTAAATCTATGGTATCCCAAAACGCACTGTCTACACCACCCAAAAACAAATTGGTAATACGTATATCGGTCCGTTTTAATTCTTCTCTTATACTTTGCATCATACCTACTATGCCATATTTACTAGCACTATAAGCAGCAGCACCAGCCATAGGTACTTTACCAAGTACACCAGGAATATTAATAATCAATCCCTTTTTCTGCACTTTCATACTGGGCAATACGTGTTTTACCAGTAAAAAAGTACCCACTAAATTGGTGTTTAAGCTTTGCTGAAACTCTTGTGTGGTAAGGGTATCCATGGTTTTTATAATACCTATACCGGCAGCATTAATTAGTATATCTACCGTAGGTATAGTTTGTACCACCGCAGCTACTTGGGCTTCATTGGTTACATCTAAAGTATGGGTAGTAGCATTGAGTAGCTGATTCTCTTGTACCCAAGTATGCAAGGCTTCCTTATTACGTGCCGTAAGGTGTAAATGGGCACCACCTTGGTACAATAGTTTGGCCACATGCTTGCCTATACCGCCGCTAGCACCTACAATAAGTATATGTTTTCCTTTTATTGACTCCATAAAAACGGTTGTTTGGTATACAACAATAACAGTGCATAATTGTTTTACTTGCTATTACATTACTATGGCCACAGCTCGTTTGATTTTTCCGCATCAGTTGTTTGAAAATATCACCCATTATTCCACTGCCACACCCATTGTTTTACTAGAGGAATGGCTGTATTTTAAGCAATACGCTTTTCACCAGCAAAAACTGGTTTTGCATAGGGCTAGTATGCAGTATTACCAACACTGGTTATTGGAAAAAGGATTTACAGTTTGGTACATGGAAGCTACACATACTAATTGCGATGTACGGAATTGTTTACAATGGTTACACACAGAAAAAGGTATTACACATATAGAATACACCGAAGTGGTAGACGATTGGCTGCAACGTAGAATACACAAGGCTTGTAGCAAATACGGTATTACTTATCAGGTACAAAACACCCCCAATTTTTTAAATACGGCTGAGGAAGGAATGGCGTTTTTCAAGGGTAAGAAAACGTTTTTTCAAACCGACTTTTATGTACACCAACGGAAACTTCGTTCGCTATTGCTGGAGGATGGTAAGCCGTTGGGCGGTAAATGGACCTTTGATGCCGAGAACCGCGAAAAATATCCTTCCCACGCCAAGCCTCCTAAACTTGGGCTGCCTCAAAACGATTGGGTAAAAAATGCACGTACCTATGTACAAGAGAATTTTAGTAGCCACTACGGTCAGTGCAAAACACTCTGGAACCAGTCCGGCTTTTACGCTACCACCCATGCCGAAGCCAAGCAATGGCTTCAGCAGTTTTTAGAACAGCGTTTTGAGCATTTTGGAATTTATGAGGATGCCTTGCATACCCAGGAACCTGTTTTGCACCACAGTGTACTTACACCCATGCTTAACACGGGTTTGCTTACGCCACAGCAAATAGTGCAGGAGGCTTTACAGTATGCTAGTAACCATGCTATACCACTCAACTCGCTAGAGGGTTTTATACGGCAAATCATTGGCTGGCGGGAGTTTATTCGTATAGTATACCATGCCGTGGGCACAAAGCAGCGTACCACCAATTACTGGAATTTTACACACCCTATGCCAGCTAGTTTTTATGATGGCACTACGGGCATAGTGCCTATAGATAATGCTATACACAAAGTGCTGGAAAGTGGATATAACCACCATATAGAACGATTGATGCTGTTGGGTAACTTTATGCTCCTTTGTGAAATAAAGCCCGATGCAGTACACCAGTGGTTTATGGAAATGTATATTGATAGCTACGATTGGGTAATGGTGCCCAACGTTTACGGTATGACACAGTTTGCCGATGGTGGGTTAATGACAACCAAGCCTTATATAAGTGGTAGCAATTATGTACTAAAAATGGGTACTTATGAAAAAGGTAGCTGGCAAGCCATTTGGGACGGACTGTTTTGGCGTTTTATGCATGTACACAGAGCGTTTTTCTCCAAAAATCCACGCTTGGGGATGTTATTAAAAACCTTTGATAAAATGGCGCCAGAAAAGCAGCAAGCACACCTAACCAATGCGGAACAATTTTTAAATAAAATTCATGGAAAATAATTTGCGTAAAAAGCCTTGGAACCGGGTTTCCTTGCCTGTATACAGCATTAGTAGTTTACATGCCGATGGTAGGGCCAATATGCATATTATTACCTATGCACAGGCTGTAAGTATGCAGCCCAAGCAGTTTATAGTAGGTATACATTTGCCCAGTTTGACATTGGAAAATGTACAATCGAATCCTAAGTTTGTGTTGCAAATTTTGGCTGCCGACCAGTACAGATTGGTAGATTTATTAGGCAAGAAAACAGGCCGGGAAGTAAATAAAATTCAGCGTTTACAAAAGCGAAGTTTACTAACTACTTGGCGGGGCTTTTATATTTTAAATCAATGCCTAGCCGTGATGGAATTACAGGCCACACCCTTGTACACGGAACCTAATTTTGAACAGCCAGATCATGCCTTGTTTTTATGCAATGTTACTGCCTACCAAAACATACGGTCCGCAGAGCCTTTAACCACCGATGTGTTGCGGGAAAAAGGCGTAGTGCGTATGTAATGTTTGAACCATTTTAGGTAGTACAGTTTTGCCCGTTTATTTTTACCGCCAATAACCAATTGTATGGCCCAGTTACCCGAAAGTTTTCTTCCAGCACTTAGAAATATTGTAGGCGAAGCCTTTGTTTTTACGGAACAAGAGGTAGTAAACGTATATGCTAAAGATGAAACCGAGGAATTATTTTATCCGCCTTTGGCAGTGGTAAAACCCCGTACAGCAGAGGAAATTAGTGCCATTTTACA
>RDXK01000314.1 GCA_004292605.1 Bacteroidota bacterium | reverse complement strand
CAGCGTTTTAGTACGGAAGGAAAGCGTAATATAGAAAAGGCTCAGAATCGTGGCTGCGAAATTAGAGAGCATTGGGATGCTGCTACCCATTGTAAAATTTACCACGAAGCTTATGGCACTCTACAGCAAAAACATGTAAAGGCTAACTATGCACCAGCCGTGGCGTTTGCTGAAAAAGCATTTTCCTTGGGCAAATTAATACCATTACAAGTGGTACAAAAGGGAACGGAGGAAGTACTTAGCAGTGCTTGGATATTAAAAGAAAAAAATCAATTGTTTTATTGGATGGCAGCCCCCACAGCATTAGGCCGGCAGTGTAGAAGCACCTATTTTCTTATTCACCACCTTACACAGGCTTTTGCAGGGCAATGCACTCATTTGCAATTATTAGGTTCGGATATTGATGCAGTGGCTCATTTTTACCGGCACTTTGGCGGTGTAAACATGCCTTATTTCGCTACCAAGTATCATTGGCTTCAGCCCTTTGGCGTAAAATAGCTTCGGCTAACAACAAATCGGCCTGGCGTGTAATTTTTATATTGTCATAATCGCCCTTACACAGTTGTACGGTAAATCCAGCGGCCTCCATCACGGTAGCTTCATCTGTAAACAGGGGCGATTCTGGTTGTAAAAAAGCTTGCTGTAACTGCGGTTGTAAAAAGCATTGTGGTGTTTGTACTAAGTGTATTTCGTTTCTATTTAGTATTTCATGGTGGGTGAAACTACCTTTGCGTATACTATCTGTAGCGGTTACCACGGGTAAAGCACTACCATAGTCTTTGGTTTGTAAATAGCAGTTTTCTATCAATTGTTTTGTTACTAAACATCGTACTGCATCGTGTACTAATATCACTGCATCGTCGGTTACTGCTTGTACGCCATTTCTTACACTTTGAAAGCGAGTGTCGCCGCCAGCAATTAGTTTTATTTCACCTGTATGGCCGAGGCTTTCAGCTATTGCTTCCGTGGGTGTTATATAATCTTTATGTGCTACTAAAATTATATCTATTGTGCTGTTTAAAGCCGTGGTAAATGCCTGTAAAGTATGCCACAAAATGGGTTTGCCTAGCAATGGTAAAAATTGCTTCGGTGTGCTGCTACCCATTCTGGTACCGGTACCACCGGCTACTATTACTGCTACTGCTTTCATAGTGCAATGTTCCTATTTTTTTTAAAGTAAAAATATTGGAAGGGTTATTGGCCAACTATTTTGTAGAGAAATTGTTCCTTTGCAGTATGAAACCTTTGCTTATTTATTGTTACGATGCTTATTGTGGTTGGTGTTACGGCTTTAGTGGTGTGATGAACCAGTTAGTAAATAATTATGCTAGCAAGCTACAGTTTGAAGTGCTTTCTGGCGGTATGGTAATTGCCGATAAACCTGCCCATGTAGGCGTGATGGCTAATTATATTTTAAGTGCCATACCTACGGTAGAAAAAGCAACGGGTGTAAAATTTGGCGACGATTATACTTGGCATTTAAAAAATCCCGACCAAAGCGATTGGTTTCCTAGTAGTGAAAAACCAGCTATAGCCTTAAGTATTATTAAGGAAACGATGCCCACCATCGCTACTTTTTTTGCAAGCGATTTACAAACAAGTTTATTTAGTGAGGGTAGAGATTTAACCGACGATGAGGCCTACAGGCATTTGCTGGAAAAATATGATATAGAGCCAGATGGATTTTATAAGAATTTGAAAAGCGATACCTATAAACAAAAGGCCTACTATGATTTTAGTTTGTGCAAACAGCTAAAAGTTACTGGTTTCCCTACGGTGTTTGTACAAGCACCCGATGAAACATTTTACGTAGTGGCAAGAGGTTATACCAACTATGATACATTGCAAAAAAATGTAGAGGCTGTGTTGGCTAAAATTAATTAGCAAAATACGCTTCTACGGTTTGCTTATCGTGTTGCAGCTGCTGCTGTAGTGCTTCTAAATTGGCAAACTTTTGTTCATCTCGTATTTTATGGTGAAACGTTACCTGTAATTCTTCGTTGTAAATATCGCCATCAAAATTTAGTATATGTACTTCTATGGTTCGGTTAGTGCCTTGCACGGTGGGCCTTACACCTATATTCATCATGGCGGTAAACGTGGTGGGGTTTTCATGTTTAGGTAAACAAACCGTAACGGCGTATACACCATTACCCGGTACTAGTTTATGCGTGTCGGTTACAGCAATATTAGCGGTGGCAAAGCCAATGGTTCTACCAAGCTGGTGCCCCTTTACTACCTTACCAATGAGCGTGTATTTATGGGCCATTAATTCTGTAGCGGTATGAATATTTCCATCTAACAAAGCGGCTCTTATTTGCGTACTACTAATGGTAATACTGCGTAAAATATGTTCGGCTATTTGCTGTACTTGGTAGCCAAATTGGGCAGCTTTTTCTTGTAACAAAGTAAAATTTCCCTCACGGTTGGCACCAAACCTATGGTCGTATCCAATGATGATGGTATGCGGCCGAAAATTTTGTACTAAAAATTGCTCAATATATTCGGCAGGGGTAAGGTTACCAAAGGCTTCTGTAAAGTTTACCACCACTACATGCTGAACTCCATAAAATTTTAAAAGAGCTAATTTTTCTTCTAGTGTGGTAAGTGTTTGTATGGGTTGGTAGGTTTGTTTTAAAACCAAACGTGGGTGTGGGTGAAATGTAATCAATACACTTTCGCCCTGTATTTTTTTAGCGGTATCGGTAAGCTGCTGCAATACCTGTTGGTGGCCTTGGTGTACTCCATCAAACGTACCAATGGTAAGCACCGCATTGGTAAACTGGGGCAATCCGTTTTCAAAATAATGAACCTGCATGGCGGCAAAGCTAATGGTATGGTAACTATATTCATACACTATTTATACCGTAATAGTTACCTTTGCGGCCTGAAATAGATTATATGTCGTTATACGCACAGCGAGGAGTTTCGGCTCAAAAAGAAGAAGTTCATGCCGCTATTAAAAACTTAGATCAAGGTTTGTACGCTCATGCTTTTTGCAAATTATATCCCGATTTTATTGGCAACGATGCCGACTATATTAACATCATGCATGCCGATGGTGCCGGTACCAAAAGCATTTTGGCCTATATGTATTGGCTAGAAACAGGCGATATATCGGTTTGGGAAGGTATAGCCCAAGATGCCGTGGCTATGAATTTAGACGATTTATTATGCGTAGGTGTATACAATAACATATTATTTTCTAGT
>RDXK01000313.1 GCA_004292605.1 Bacteroidota bacterium | reverse complement strand
AGAATTTACTATTCCGTAGCCAATAACTATTCTGTAACCAAACGTGGTGGGATTTACATAACCGATGGTAATAGTTTGAAAAATGTTTACAAAACAAAATCGGGCACACCCTCGGAAATAAACTTGCTATTGCTGGCCTTATTTAAGGAACAAAATTTAACCGCTTACCCAATTTTATTAAGTACTCGGGGCCGTGCTAAACCGCATGAATATTATCCCTTGATGGATAGGTATAATCATGTAGCCATAGCGTTGCAAATAGATACTACTTGGCATTTGCTTGATGCTAGCTCATCGTCCGGTTTTGGTAAGCTGCCAGTGAAATGCTACAACGGACAAATACGTGTTCTTACACCTACCACGCCTGGCATCATGCTATCTAGCAATGAATTAAAAAATACAGAAAGCACTACCGCCATCGTAGTGGTAAATGAGAAAGGAGAATTGGAAGCCGGTATTCGCCAGCGTTTTGGCGATGTATCTAGCGCTACACAGCGGGATAGAATACGTACTATGGGAGAGCCCGACTACTTTAAAAACATGGTAAAACGTTTGGAAGATGGTGTGGCGGTTACTGAAAAAACCGTGGAAGGTTTAAGTAATTTAGAAGAGCCGTTGGAAGTTTCCATGAGTGTGAAACAAACTACTTTTACAGATGATATTGTGTATTTTAACCCCATACTCATAGGTCAGTACAAGGATAATCCTTTCTCCGCTGCCAAACGCCAATACCCTGTAGAAATGCCTTATGTGTTGAACGAAACCTACAATTTAAGCATGGAAATTCCCGAAGGGTATGTGGTAGATGAAGTACCTAAAAGTACTCGTATGAATTATGGCGATGGAGAAGGTATGTTTGAATATTTGATTTCGAAAACACCTACACGTATTCAAATGAAAACACGCCTATACTTTACCAAAGCTGTTTTTGATGCCACTGAATATGAAGATTTGAGAAACTTTTTTGGCGACGTGGTAAAAAAGCAAGGAGAACAAATAGTATTTAAGAAAAAGCCATAACTATATGAAAGCCCCCTTATTATTGATTGCCGCTAGCTTATGTTTTTACACAGGGTTTACCCAAAAGGAAAACCCGCTGTACAATGTATTGTTGATACCACCTACCGTAAGTATGAATGCAAATGCGGTAGTACGAAGTCACCAGCAAGTGTTTGAAGTAAAATCGGTGTCGAAGGCAGTGTTAACCATTAAAACAGCCATCACTATTTTTAATTCGAACGCCGATAATTTGGCATCGCTACAGTTGTTTTACGATGCCGACGAACCCATTACGGATATTGATGCACAAGTGTACAATAAGTTTGGCACCAGAATTAGAGAAATTAAAAAGTCGGATATACAAGATGTGAGTGCTACCGATGGCGGAACGTTTATAGATAATTCCCGGGTGAAATTATTGAATCTGGAATCGAAAGATTTTCCTTACACCATCGAGTATACGTATGAAACACATTATAGAAGTACCCTGTTTTATCCCCGTTGGGTTCCTGTGCCACAAGTAGGTGTAGGTGTGCAACACTCGCAAGCGGTGTATAAAATAGCGAACGATATACCCGTGAATTTTAAGTGGAGCAATTTGCCCAATAAACCTGTTACTACGGTGGATGGCAACAGCACTATCAATACTTTTACGCTCAGTAATTTTGCCCCACTTCCGTGGGAAAAGTATATGCCAGCTTGGGCTACTATAGCACCCATTGTGTACCCTATGCCCACACAGTTTGAGCTAAAGGGCGAAAAGGGAACTTTTGAGTCGTGGCAAGCCTTTGGAGCCTTTCAACAGCGACTGCTAGAAAACCGACAAAACCTACCACCTAGTTTGGTAACTACCGTAGAACAGTTGGTAGCACCTTGCAAAACCGATTACGAAAAAATTAATGCTATTTACAAGTATGTGCAAGCTAATTCGCATTATATAGGTATACAATTGGGTATTGGTGGCTGGCAACCGTTTTCTGCCGAGTATGTAGCAAAAAATAAATATGGCGATTGTAAGGCCTTGTCCAACTTTACCATGAGTTTATTAAAAGCTGCAGGGTTGCCTGCTAAGTATACCTTGGTAAGGGCCAGCAATAAGTATTTGAACGAAGAAATGCTGGTATCGCAATTTAACCACGTAATAGTAGTAGTGCCCTTACCCAATAAGGATAGTGTGTGGCTAGAATGTACATCGCAAACCGAGCCAACTGGTTTTGTAGGAAGCTTTACCGATAACAGAAAAGCCTTGGTGATAGATGGAGAAAAATCCGCTTTTGTACGTACACCCGTTTACACCCATGCCGATAACCTTCAGAAGCGTACGGTAACAGTGCAATTATTGGCCGATGGTAATGCCACTGTGGTAGCCCATACAAAGTACCAAGCCATACAGCAAGAAACCATTTTTGGCTTGTTAAAAAACGAAAATAAAGCCAAGCTGGAAGAGCATTTGAAGGAGTCGGTAGATTTACCGCATTACGATTTGGCCCGATATTCCCACACCATTACAGAAGGTAAGAAACCCGTGGTGGAGGAGCAGTTGGAACTTACTGTTCGGGGCTTTGGTACCGTTAGTGGTAGCCGACTGTTTTTGCAGCCCAATGCACTTTCTAAAAACAACTTATTGCTTAACCAAGATTCCGTAAGAAAATATCCCGTTCAATTAGAGAATGCTTTTACCGATACTGATTCTGTGGAAATTTCTATTCCCGAAGGGTATGCGGTAGAGTCGCAACCCAAAACCTTGGTATTGGAAAATGAATTCGGCTCATACAAAAGTCAGTGCAGCGTAGCCAACGGTAAAATTTTGTATACTAGAACCTACATACAAAAGGAGGGAAGTTACCCTGCGGAAAGCTATGCAAACTTGGTAAAATTGGTAAACACCAGCTATAAAGAAGATAGAGCCAAAGTAGTATTGAAAAAGGTTCAGTAGGGTTTGGGGGGAATAGAGTAGGGCTGTGAAACAAATGTTCTTATTTCTCTGCTGTTGTATTCCGTAGCACAGGCAAGTGCCTCATCAGCCCATTCATAGCTTGCTTTAGTGCTGTGGTGGTTGTCTGGCGGCCGCTAGTGTTTGTATTCTGCCACTGTAGCCATTCGTTTACAATGGTATTTTTACATGTATTTGTTTTCAAAAAACTGCCTATTTTAAACCTACCTTAGCAGGCATAAATACAATAAAATACGCATACCTTATTATGGCTAAACAGAAGAACCAAAGCGAAAACGAAGCCGTGCAAAAAACGCGGAACCCACAAGCGG
>RDXK01000113.1 GCA_004292605.1 Bacteroidota bacterium | reverse complement strand
GTGCCACGTTTGCCATAATTGGGCACTTGTGGGTCCTCATGCATGGTTTTGCCTAAGCCATGCCCTACCAGGGCACGTACCACGCCGTAGCCATGTTTTTTCTCGGTATGTTCCTGTATGGCATAGCCAATATCACCCACTCGGTTGCCATACACGGCCTTTTCTATGCCTTTGTACAAACTTTCCTTGGTTACTTTTACCAGCTGCTGAATTTCCGGCGCTACTTCCCCTACAATAAAGGTGTAAGCATGCTCCCCTACAAAGCCGTTTTTGGTAATACCCACATCTATCGATACTATATCACCGTCCTTAATAGGTACTTTATTAGGAAAACCGTGTACCACCACTTCGTTCACGCTGGCACAAATATGAAATGGATAGCCATGAAACTTGTAAAACGTGGGAATACCCCCATTTTCTAGAATTCGATTCTTACAAAAAGTATCTATTTCCAGTGTGGTGATGCCCGGTTTTAAAATAGCTGCTACTTCGCTGAGTATTTGACTTATAAAGGAAGAATTCTCCTTCATAATGGCCAATTGCTCTTCTGTTTTTGATTTTATCATTGTGAATTATCGCTAAAAAAACCCGCTTTTTTACAAGCAGGTTTCTTACTATTTACAATTGTCTATTAATAACTTGCTGTTTGCAATGCTTGGCGCCCTTGCACACGGCCACCCGTCATTAACCCGTCGTACTGACGCATTAATAAATGGGTTTCTATTTGCTGCAAAGTATCTAATACCACACCTACCATAATAAGTAAGCTAGTACCACCAAAGAAGGTGCTGAAACCTTGTGTAACACCTAACATTTGGGCAAAACCAGGTAAAATACCTACCAAGGCTAAAAACACAGCACCAGGTAAAGTAATTCTATCCATAATAGCACCAATATAATCTGCGGTTGGCTGCCCCGGTTTTACACCAGGAATAAACCCATTGTTACGCTTCAAATCTTCGCTCATTTGTTTTGGATTGAAAATAAGAGCCGTATACAAGAACGTAAAGCCAATAACCATGATGGAGTAGATAAGCATGTACCAACCATTGCTATGATCGTTAAATATGCGTACGATGCCTTTGGCACTATCTAAATTGGTGAAAGAAAATAATGTAGGAAGGAACATGATGGCTTGGGCAAAAATGATGGGCATTACACCAGCACTGTTCACCTTTAAAGGAAGAAACTGGCGGGCACCACCTACTTGGCGGTTACCTACAATCTGCTTCGCATAGTTTACTGGAATTTTCCTAACACCTTGCACCAATGCTATTAAAGCAATGATGATTAATACTAAGAATACCGCTTCAAAAGCAAAAACCAATATACCACGGATGAAGGCATCGTTTGCACCTACTTTGCTAGAAAATTCTTGAGCAATGCTTTGTGGCAAACGAGCTAAAATACCTACCATGATGATGATAGATGTTCCGTTTCCTAAACCTTTATCTTGAATTTTTTCACCTAACCACATCACAAATAATGTACCTGCAGAAAGTAATAGAATGGTAGAGGCAAAGAAATAAGGTTTGAATGCAGGAATCAATGCTTCTGCATAGCCTGGGCTGTTCAAATAACTTACATAAGCACCCGCTTGGAACATGGTAACCACTACGGTTAGGTAGCGAGTCCACTGGTTAATTTTCTTACGTCCGCTATCACCTTCTTTTTGAACTTTTTGAAGCTGAGGAACCAAGATGGTCATCAACTGCATAAAGATAGAGGCCGATATGTATGGCATAATACCTAAAGCCAAAATAGATGCTTGCGAAAAAGCACCACCTGCAAACGTATCGAACAAGCCAAGAATACCATTGCTTTTGGCCGACTTTTGGGCGGCTTCAATTAAATTGGGGTCAATACCGGGCAACACAATATGGGTACCGAAGCGATAAATAAGTACAAATAATAACGTAACAACAATCTTGTTACGAAGCTCCTCGATACTCCAAATGTTCTTAAATGTTTGAACTAGTTTTTTCATCTCCGTGCTCTGCTCTTTTCTAAAAAAATATTAAAACCAATGTTAATTTTGGGATGTGCAAAGTAAGGTTTTATTCCTATGAAAAATTACACACTACGAAAACTCTTTAAAATAAGTTTCCATAACTAAAAAAAGACGCACTTGTAGCAAGTGCGTCTTTACTATTTCGCAAAAATTACTTTATAATTTCTACCGTTCCGCCCACAGCTTCTACTGCTGCTTTAGCTTTTTCGCTAATGGCATGAACTTGAAAATCGAACTTAGTGGTTAACTCACCGTTACCCAAAATTTTAATTTTGGCAGTTTTAGGAACCAATCCATTGATGTACAATGTTTCAAAGTTGATTTTCTCAAAACCGTAACGCTCATTCAATTTTTCAATTTGGCCAAGGTTCAATACAGCGTATTCAACACGGTTGTGATTTTTAAAACCTCTTTTAGGAATACGACGCTGAATAGGCATCTGTCCACCTTCGTGGCCTAATTTGCTTTTGTAACCAGCACGGCTCTGGCCACCTTTATTACCTTTTGTAGATGTACCACCTTTACCAGATGCTTCACCTCTACCTAAACGCTTTTCTTTGTGTACACTACCTGCAGCAGGTTGTAAATTGTGTAATTTCATTTTTTTGATTTTTACTTACGGGGTATCGCCCCTCGCATGTGTTAAAAACTAAGCTAGCTCTTCTACTTTTACTAAGTGGCTAACTTTTTTTACCATTCCTAAAATAGCAGGAGTGGCTTCAATTTCTTTAGAAGCATTGGTTTTGTTCAAACCTAAGGCTTGTAAAGTCAATTTTTGACGTTCTGGACGGTCGATAGGACTTTTTACCAGCGTTACTTTAATCTTACTCATGGTCAAGTTTTTATAGAACGCTATTACTAGCCGTTAAATACTTTGCTTAATTTAATATTGCGATCTTTTGCTACAGAAATTGGCTCACGTAAAAGTGACAATGCTTTCAAGGTAGCTTTTACCACATTATGTGGGTTAGCTGAACCTAGGCTTTTTGCCAATACGTCGGTAACACCAGCACTCTCTAACACAGCACGCATACTACCACCGGCTATTACACCAGTACCGTGAGCGGCAGGTTTGATAAGAACTTTGGCTGCACCAGCTTTTGCTAACTGATCGTGAGGGATAGTACCATGCATAATAGGCACGTGTACGAGATTCTTTTTAGCATCCTCAATTCCCTTGGTGATAGCTTCTTGAACCTCTTTAGCTTTACCTAAACCCTGACCAACTACACCGTTTTCATTACCCACTACTACCAATGCAGAGAAGCTAAAAGTACGACCACCTTTGGTAGTTTTCACTACACGGTTAATGGCCACAACTTTTTCTTTCAATTCCACATCAGCGGTGGTTTTTACTCTATTATTAGATATTTTAGACATTGTGTTTTATTTACAATTATATGTGATGTAGTTAGAATTAAAATTGAAGTCCACCTTCTCTTGCTCCGTCGGCTACAGCTTTTACTCTACCGTGGTAAAGGTTTCCACCACGATCGAAAGCAGCTTCATTAACACCTAAACCAATTAGCTTTTGAGCGATGGCTCCACCTACTAACTTGCTTTTTTCTGTTTTCGTAACTTTTTGGGCGGCAATATCCTTGTCTCTTGAAGAGGCAGCGGCTAAAGTAACACCGTTGTTATCGTCGATAGCTTGTACATAAATATCTGTATTGCTACGGAAGATGGCCAAACGAGGCTTTGTATTGGTACCAACCACTTTCTTACGAATGCGGTTGCGAATTTTCTGACGTCTTAATAATTTGCTCATATCTTAAAGTTTACTCCTTGATGCTGCCAAGGAATCGTTTATAATTATTTACCAGCAGCTTTACCAGCTTTACGACGGATGATTTCACCCACGTATTTAACACCCTTACCTTTGTACGGCTCAGGCTTACGTAAGCCACGTAATTTAGCGGCTACTTGGCCAATCAATTGCTTATCGCTTCCTGTTAAAGAAATTAATGGGTTCTTACCTTTTTCAGTAACGGTAGTTACAGATAATTCGCTAGGTATTTCAAAAATGATATTGTGAGAATAACCCAACGCTAAATCTAATAAGTTACCAGAATTAGATGCTTTGAAACCCACACCCACTAGCTCCAAATCTTTTTTATAACCGGTAGTAACACCTACTACCATGTTCGCAATTAATGAACGGTATAAACCGTGCATAGCTCTGTGGCGAATTTGATCGGTGGGGCGAGTTATGTTTACTACACCATCTGCAACCTCTATATTAATATCTCTATCAATAGTTTCAGAAAGAGAACCTTTTGGGCCCTTTACAGTAACTACATTATCAGCGGTGCTTATAGTAACACCTGCAGGTAATGTGATGGGCTTTTTTCCAATACGTGACATGTTGGTAATTGTTTAAAGTGCCTTCAGCATTAGTAGCTTAATATGCACTGGTTATTTTAATAAATATGGCAAAGAACTTCGCCACCTACATTTTCTGCTTTCGCTTGCTTATCAGTCATCACACCTTTAGAAGTACTAATGATGGCAACACCTAAACCGTTGATTACTTTTTTCAACTCGTTTGGCTTAGCGTACTGACGCAAACCTGGACGGCTGATACGCTCTAAACTACGGATAGCAGGCTGCTTAGAAGCTGCATCGTATTTCAAGGCAATTTTGATAACACCTTGTTTGTTATCGTCTTCGAACTTGTATTTCAAAATGAAACCTTGTTCGTATAAAATTTCAGTGATACGCTTTTTTAAGTTAGACGCTGGAATTTCTACCATGCGGTGCGTAGCCATCTGTGCGTTACGAATTCTCGTAAGAAAATCTGCAATAGGATCTGTAACCATAATATTTCCTCCTACATTCCGTATGTACGGAATAATTGGACAGTTTTAAAAATGTTATTTACGAATGATTTACCAAGCTGCTTTTTTCACACCTGGGATTTTGCCATCTAAAGCCATATCTCTAAAGATGTTCCTAGAAACACCAAAGAAACGCATGTAACCTTTAGGACGGCCAGTAAGCTGACATCTGTTCTTTAAACGAACCGGAGAAGCATTTTTTGGAAGCAAATCCAAACCTGCATAGTCACCGGCAGCTTTTAATTCAGCTCTTTTCTTTGCGTAATGAGCTACTAATTTCTCTCTTTTACGCTGTCTGGCTTTTACTGATTCTTTTGCCATAGTTATTCTTGATTAATAATGTTTTGCGTTAGTAAACTAGTTACTATCTTTTTTAGCGTTTTTGAATGGCAAACCCAATTCTTTCAATAACTCATAAGCTTCTTCGTTAGAGGCAGCTGTGGTTACAAAAGTGATATCCAAACCAGTGATTTTATTCACTTTATCAATATCAATCTCTGGGAATATAATTTGCTCGGTAACACCCAATGTGTAGTTACCACGACCATCGAAAGCTTTATCGCTGATACCTTTGAAATCTCTTACACGAGGTAAAGCCACTGCTACCAAACGATCTAAGAATTCGTACATTTTCTCACCACGTAGTGTTACACGAGCACCAATGGGCATGCCTTTTCTCAACTTAAAGTTTGAAATATCTTTCTTAGAGAAAGTGGCTACTGCTTTCTGGCCAGTGATGTTGCTCAATTCATCCAAAGCAATGTCTACTAGCTTTTTATCGCTAACAGCACCGTTTACACCGCGGTTAACACAAATTTTTTCCAACTTAGGAGCTTGCATTACAGTTTTGTAACCAAACTTTTTCATTAAAGCGGGAACTACATCAGCCTTGTACTTGGTGGCTAATCTAGGAGTATATTTTACTGTGCTCATTATTTAATTACCTCCCCTGACTTTTTACTTATTCTAACAAGTTTACCGTTGTCGCGTTTGCGATTGATACGGGCAGCGGCACCAGCTTTGGCGTCCCATAACATAACATTGCTGATGTTGATAGGAGCCTCTACTTTTACAATACCACCCTTGGTATTTTGAGCAGATGGTTTGGTATGTTTTGTTACAATATTTACACCCTCTACTACTACTCTACCCTTATCTATAATTACCTCCAATACAGTGCGTGGCTTCTTCAAGTCCTTGTCATCACCGGCTATTACCACAACGGTATCGCCTTTTTTGATGCTGTATTTTGGTTTAAATCTATTGCTCATTACTTCTTAATTGAATGTGTGTGATTATGACGCATCCCTTTTTTTCGGGCTGCAAAGATAGTGCTATAACACTTCTGGTGCAAGTGAAATAATTTTCATGTAACCCTTATCACGCAATTCACGAGCTACTGGGCCAAAAATACGTGTACCACGTGGGTCGTCAGAGTTGTTTAAAAGCACCACAGCGTTATCATCAAAACGGATATAAGAACCATCTTTTCTGCGAAGCTTGTTTTTGGTACGTACAATAACCGCCTTGCTCACAGTACCTTTTTTAACACCACCACCAGCGATAGCATCTTTAATAGTTACTACCACTTTATCGCCGATGTGAGCGTAATCCTGACCAGAATTACCCAACACACGAATAACTAGTACTTCTTTAGCACCACTGTTATCGGCTACGTTTAGTCTACTTTCTTGCTGAATCATTTTTCAAATATTATGCCTTGCGGCTATTATATACAGTACAGCGGCTAACAATTGGTATTATAACCACATCTGCTAGCTTGTGTAGGAAAATTATTTCGCTTTCTCTACTACTTCTACTAGGCGCCAGCGCTTAGTTTTACTTAACGGACGAGTTTCCATTATTCTAACTACATCGCCTACTGTGCACTCGTTCTTTTCATCGTGTGCATGGAACTTGGTAGTTTTTTTAACGAACTTCCCGTAAATAGGGTGCTTTACTTTTCTTTCCACAGCTACGGTAACGGTTTTTTCCATTTTGTTACTGCTTACCACCCCAATTCTTGTTTTACGCAAATTTCTTTCTATCATCTTTTCAACTTTTAAGGTAGATACTATGATCTTTTTGTTTTAAGTGCAGTAGCTGTACGAGCTATATCTCTTCTCAGGTTTCTGATGGCCATTGGGCTTTCCAATGGTGAGATAGCGTGAGCAAACTCTAACTTCTTTAAACGAAGTTTATCTTCTGTTAGTTTCGCTTGCAAGTCGGCTACTGATAAGTCGGTCAAACTTGCGTTAAATTCTATTGATTTCTTAGCCATGGCTATAAATGTTTCTGATGATAAGAAATTACCCTTGAAGGTCTCTTCTTACAATAAATTTGGTTTTAATGGGTAACTTTTGTGCAGCTAAACCCATTGCTTCTTTTGCTACTTCTTCTGTAACACCATCGCACTCAAAAATTAAGCGTCCTGGTTCTACTACGGCCGCCCAAAATTCGGGGTTACCTTTACCCTTACCCATCCTTACTTCGGCTGGCTTACGAGTTACAATTTTATCGGGGAAAACACGTATCCAAACGTTTCCTTCCCTTTTCATGGCACGTGTCATGGCCTGACGAGCGGCTTCAATTTGACGGTTGGTTAACCAAATTGGCTCTAAAGCTTTTAAAGCAAATGAACCAAAGGCTATACTGGTACCGCGTTTTGCAACCTCTCTAATTCTGCCTTTCTGTACCTTTCTATGTTTCGATCTTTTTGGCTGTAACATAGCTACTTATTGTTTGCCGTGTTTTGCAACACGATTGAATTTACAATGTGATTAACTTATCTTTTGTCGTTTCTGCGTGCACCGCCGCCACCGCCACGACGATCATCTCCACCACCTCTTCTGTCATCTCTTCTACCTGGACCTTCAGCACGGAAATCTCTTCTGTCGTCTTTACCTGCACCAGAGATGATGTTCGGGTTCAAATCTCTTTTACCCAATACTTCTCCTTTACAAATCCAAACTTTCAAACCGATTTTACCGTACACAGTTAAGGCATGTACAGATGCATAATCTATATCCATACGGAAGGTATGTAACGGAACCCTTCCTTGTTTGATTTCTTCGCTACGGGCAATCTCAGCACCACCCAAACGGCCGCTAGCTTTTACTTTGATACCTTCAGCACCCATACGAAGTGCAGAAGCTATCGCCATTTTGATAGCACGCTTGTAAGAAATACGATTCTCGATCTGACGAGCAATAGTATCACCCACAATAGCAGCATCTAATTCTGGCCTGCGGATTTCCAAAATATTTATTTGAACATCTTCTTTCAATGTCAATTTCTTCAACTCTTCCTTGATACGGTCTACCTCATTACCACCTTTACCGATGATGATACCTGGTTTTGAAGTATGAATGGTAACAATCAATTTGCCCAATGTACGCTCAATAACAATTTTGGAAATACCACCCTTGTTGATACGTGCATTTAAGTAGGTACGAATTTTATTATCTTCCACTAACTTCTTGGCGTAATCTTGCTTGTTGCCAAACCAGTTACTATCCCATCCGCGGATGATACCTAATCTATTACCTATAGGATTTGCTTTCTGACCCATATGACGGTTTGTAAGGTTTTATTA
Organism: Bacteroidota bacterium; assembly: GCA_004292605.1. GTDB lineage: Bacteria > Bacteroidota > Bacteroidia > Chitinophagales > Chitinophagaceae > UBA10646. The sequence continues at coordinate 22,539 of RDXK01000113.1, read as the reverse complement.
ATTTTTTGAATCTACAATTACTGTTACGTGGTTACTACGCTTACGTATACGGTAGCCACGGCCTTGAGGTGCCGGACGCATTCTACGTAATGTACGACCACCATCTACAAATATGGTTTTCACTACCAATGCAGCATCGGCAGCGCTCTGACCGTCGTTCTTTTGTTCCCAGTTACTAATTGCACTCTTTACCAATTTGGCCAAAGGAGTAGCATTGTGCTGAGGATGGAACTCAAGAAGTGCCAATGCCTTCTCCACTTCCATGCCACGAACCACATCTGCCAGCAAACGCATTTTACGCGGGCTAGTGGGATAATTATTCAATTTTGCTATTGCTTCCATTGTATCTATTTTATTAAAAGCCTACTGGCTTTTTCGCATGAATTTATTTTTTAGAACCAGCGTGACCTTTAAAGTTTCTTGTAGGAGCAAATTCGCCTAACTTATGACCTACCATGAACTCAGTTACATAAACTGGTATAAACTTGTTACCATTGTGCACTGCAAATGTGTGACCCACAAAATCTGGCGTGATAGTAGAGCGGCGGCTCCACGTTTTCAAAACACCTTTTTTTGCTTTACCGTCATTTACTGCTAAAACCTTGGTTTCAAGTTTAGCATCTACATAAGGACCTTTTTTAATTGAACGAGGCATACGATTGTTTATTTGTGCTTACGCACCATTTTAACATGAAAAATATTATAACTTCTTACCGTTTCTACGAGCCACGATGAATTTATCGCTACCCTTTCCAACAGTTCTAGTTTTCAAACCTTTGGCGTACTTACCGGTACGGCTACGTGGGTGACCACCAGATGCACGGCCTTCACCACCACCCATTGGGTGATCTACTGGGTTCATGGCTACACCACGAACTCTTGGGCGAATACCTTTCCAACGAGTTCTACCAGCTTTACCACCTGACTCCAAATTGTGATCGCTGTTAGATACTACACCTACAGTGGCGTATCCTTCAATCAATACCTTACGAATCTCTCCAGAAGGCATTTTTAATACAGCATATTTTTCTTCCTTAGCTGTTAACTGGGCAGATGCTCCAGCGCTACGAACTAAGATACCACCTTGGCCGGGCTGTAATTCGATATTGTGAATGATAGTACCCAATGGCATGCTACGCAATTTCAAAGCATTACCTAATTCAGGTGCTACAGCATCGCCTGCAATTACTTTTTGACCCACTTGTAAACCTTGTGGTGCCAAGATATAACGCTTTTCGCCATCGGTATACTCTAACAAAGCGATGAATGCTGTTCTATTTGGATCGTATTCAATAGAAACTACTGTAGCTTCAATAGCACGCTTGTTTCTTTTGAAATCAATAATTCTGTAGTGTTGCTTGCTACCACCACCTTGGTAACGCATGGCACGGCGGCCTTGTGAGTTTCTACCACCTGTTTTTTTGGCAGGCTCTAACAAACTTTTTTCTGGCTTGTTAGTAGTAATTTCAGCGTATGCGTTTCCTATTCTCCAACGAGTACCGGCGGTAGTAGGTTTAAATTTTCTTAAAGGCATATTTCTAATTTTTTAGCAGATTTTTCAGCTCTGCCGGCTATAATTAAATATTTGCGTATAAATCAATGGTTTCACCTTTGGCTACTGTAACAATAGCTTTTTTGTAGGCCGATTTTACGCCAGTAATAACACCAGATTTTGTGTTACGTGCTTTTGCTTTACCTGGCACTACAATAGTGTTTACCTCTTCTACTTGTACACCGTACATTTTCTCTACGGCAGTTTTAATTTCCAATTTGTTGGCACCACGTGCTACACGGAAAGCATATTTGCCAGCTTTTTCTTGCTGTAAGTTTGCCTTCTCGGTTAAAATTGGTTTTATTAATATTTCTGAAAGTTGCATATTGCTAGTTTGAAATAGTATGTAAAATTAAGCAGCCTCTTCCTCCGTGAAGATTTTTGCTGCGTTTTCAGTAATTACTAATACATCTGCATTTACAATGTCGTATGTATTAATATCAGCCAACACTGTGCTTGCCGCTGAAGGAATATTACGTAAGCTTAGGTACAAATTATCGTTGTACTCAGGCAATACTAATAAAGCCTTTTTATCTGCCACTTTCAAATTAGAAAGTACTTCAGCAAATGCTTTGGTTTTTGGCGTTTCCATTTGAATATCTTCTACTACTACTAGAGCGTTTTCTTTTGCTTTGTAGCTAAGAGCACTCATTTTAGCCAAATCCTTCACCTTCTTGTTCAACTTGAAATCGTAACTATGTGGTTTAGGACCAAAGATAGTACCACCACCTTTGTATAGAGGGTTTCTGATGTTACCCTTACGAGCACCACCAGTACCTTTTTGCTTGTGTAATTTGCGACTAGCACCTTTTACTTCGGCACGAGTTTTTACTTTGTGTGTACCTTGACGCTGAGCAGCTAAATATTGCTTTACAGCTAAATATATAACGTGATCGTTAGGTTCTATTCCAAATATTTCGTTCGGTAATTCTACAGTTCTACCCGTAGCCTGACCTTGTTTATTTAATACTTCTACTTGCATGATTGTGTGGGAAGTTTACTTTTGAATTAATACGATTGAACCATTGTGGCCAGGAACCGAACCACTTACCAAGATGTAATTTTTTTCAGGGAAAAGTTTTACAATTTTCAAACCTTTCATTTTTACACGGTCGGTACCCATTCTACCCGCCATTCTCATACCTTTAAATACTCTTGAAGGATAAGAAGAACCACCGATAGAACCTGGTGCACGTTGACGATCGTGTTGGCCGTGAGAACCTTCACCCACACCACTGAAACCATGGCGTTTTACCACACCTTGGAAACCTTTACCTTTAGTGGTACCTACTACTTCCACTTTATCGCCTTCAGCGAAAATGTCGAGTGTTACGGTTTCACCCAAAGCTTTTTCAATAGTTGTATCTCTGAATTCTTTTACGAAACGTTTAGCTGCGGTACTTGCTTTAGCAAAGTGATTAATTTCGGCTTTGGTGGCATTTTTCTCTTTCTTGTCGCCGAATGCTAGTTGAAGTGCATTGTACCCGTCGGTGTCTACAGTTTTTACTTGTGTTACTACACAAGGACCAGCCTCAATGATGGTGCAAGCAATTTGCTTTCCATCGGGACTGAAGACGCTAGTCATCCCAATTTTTTTTCCAATAATTCCTTTCATTTATTTGCGGTTTATGCCCCGCTTGGTTGTAAGGACATCTAGGCTACCCTGCTCCAGTCTTTTGAGCAATAACACTAAATTCAATCCTCTGTTTGCCATCAACCTTTTCCTTTTATCGACTTACTTGAAATCGATTGCTTTCGCTTCAGAAGTACTGATGGTAAACAAACCTCGAAGGGCTTGTTTATATGTTGTGCTTGCCTAAACAAGCAGTTTTCAAAATATATAAGTCAGCGCTCTTTTTTTCTACTTGGTAGAATTGAGAGATGACAAATTCAATTCTATGCTTTGATATCTACCTCAACTCCAGAGGGAAGATCCAACTTCGATAAAGCATCTACTGTTTTAGAAGTAGCCGTATAAATATCCAATAAACGCTTGTGCGTACATAATTGGAACTGCTCACGACTTTTCTTGTTCACGTGTGGAGAACGAAGAACGGTAAATATTCTTTTGCGTGTAGGTAATGGAATAGGACCAGTAACTACGGCGCCAGTAGTACGTACGGTTTTCACAATTTTCTCGGCCGACTTATCTACCAAGTTGTGATCGAACGATTGTAGCTTTATTCTGATTCTTTGAGACATATTGTTTTACCAATTTTTATAATTGGGAGTGCAAAGGTATAGGAACCGAGTTAACTGGCAAAAGTTTTTTTAAAAATTTTCCACGACCCTCTAAAGTTAAGCGTTTTATAAGCCTTATGGCTGGGTAGGCAGGCTAAAATACACCACTAAACCTTGCGGCAAATTAGAGCATACGCCGATTTCGCCATTGTATTGTTCTACAATTTCTTTGCAAAGCAACAAGCCGAGACCCACCCCTTTTTCCTTGTTAGTACCCACTCCAGAAAAATGAGTTTCTGCTGAAAACAAATTGCGTTGCTGTTCCACCGATAGTCCAAGACCGGTATCTGCCACACTAATTTCGGTTTTCCCATTTTCCTCTTTTGAACACACCATTATTGTAGACTGAATAAAGCTAAACTTGATAGCATTAGACAGCAAATTTCGCAGTAGAATTTGCACATGTTGCTCCGATGCAAATACCTGATGATTTCGAGGTATTTCGCAACGAATGGTGAGCTTTTTGTCGACTGCAATCGGCTGTAGTAAGTCAACTACAGAGTTCACCGCATTGAATACACTTACTTGCGTTTTTGATTCATTACCGGAAATTTGATCTTTGCTCCATTGTAAAAGGCTATTTAGAGTAGCATCGATAGACGAAAACCTTTCCAATAAAAGCTCTTTAGCGCTGCGGGTTTCCTCCTTCGTGAGGTGTTCTAATAGCTCAATAACTTGGTATAGCGACGCCATGGGCGACCGTAGATCGTGTGCTAAAATTGAGAATAGCCTATCTCTCAGCTTATTATTGGCAGTAAGTTTTTCTGCTTGGTTTAGTAACTCCACTTTTTGCAATTGCAAATCGTTATAAGCCACCTTTAACAATTGATTTTTTTGGTTTACAGTTTTATTTTTTCTAAAAATCAAATAAAGCGATGAGGCTAACAACAAAGCAATAGCAAGTAAGAAATAAGAAAGTTGCTTTTGTAATGCTAATTCCTTTTGATTAAGTAAGAGTTCATTTCGCTTTTTCTCGGAGTCATAGTCCATTTGAACCCTAGTAATTACCCGTTGTTTATTCACGTTGAACAAGCTGTCCTTCACCTCCATATAACTATGATAGGCCTGTAGCTCGCCTTCGGCGTTATTTGTTTTTTTATATACGTCGATCAGCGCCAACAGTGCTTCCTCCTGTACTTCTAACGCACTGATTCCCAAGGCTTGCCTGTAACCACTTTGGAGCAATGCTATTGCCTGAGGATACGCTCCTAACTGAAAGTTGACTTTCCCCAAACCTACCTCGTTAAACGCTTTTTGAATTACAATTCCGCTTCTGTCGGCAGCCTCCAAGCCTTTTGAAAAGGCATGTTGAGCACTATCGAGCTGTCCGCCCTGCAAATAAATTCGCCCCGATACGTGATTGGCAATAGCAAGATGATAATCATCACCAATTTCGGTAGCTAGAACAATAGCCTTTTGAGCATTGTTTAACCCGGTCTTTAATTCCTTCAGTTGCTGATTAAGCCAAGCCAAATTTGTGAGGTTGATAGCTTGTGCACGTTTATTATTGTTTCTAATAGAAAGTGTATAGCTTCTTTCCACAAGTTCCTTCGACTTGTCATAGTCACTCAACTGCCTATAAACATAGCTCAAATTGTTTAAAGCACTTGATATCCAGCGCTCATTATTCTCAGCTTCGGCAATCTTTAATGCATCTACATATAATAAAACCGACTTATATAAATTTCCTTTCGCTTGATAAGCAATACCCATTCTGTTATAGGCCATGGAAATACCGATTCGATACTTTTGCTTTTCTGATAACTGTAAAATAATATCAGCATAGTAAAGCGTACTATCTGTGTTTATTTGATAATAACGATAACTAAGCTCCGTATAGGAATTTATTTGTTCAAAAGGGTTTTGCTTTTGTGTCGGAATAATTTTCAATAGACTATCGATATACTTTCGCTGAGGCATAGCCGACAAGTGAAAAAACAGAAACGCCAAAATTAAAAACAGCTTGTGCATAAGTGGGAAATTACACAAATCTGCCATTTCAAAATGGGAAAATAAAAAAGCCTCGATAAATCGAGGCCTTTTTCGGTTTAACTAAAAACTTCTTTCAACTTATCAAAAAAGCTTTTATCGCTTTTATTGGGTTGTGGTTGGAAATTTTGACTGGTTTGCATTTTTTCCAAGGCGTTCTTTTCATCGCCACTTACCTGCTGCGGTGTCCACACATTTACGTGTATTAATTGGTCGCCTCGGTTATAGCTATTTACATCGGGAAAACCTTTGCCTTTTAAACGGAATATTTTACCACTTTGGGTACCTGCGGGAATTTTAATTTTCGCTTTACCATCAATGGTGGGCACTTCTGCTTGGGTACCAAAAACTGCATCGGGAAAGGAAAGATGTAAATCGTACGCTACATCCAGTCCATTGCGTTGAAGCTCGGCATGGCCCTCTTCTTCTATCAGTATAATTAAATCACCAGGGGCACCGCCACGTTCGCCTACATTACCCTTACCGCTTACATTTAGCTGCATACCTTCCTGTACACCAGCGGGAATATCTATAGAAACGGTTTCTTCACCATATACCCTTCCCTCGCCTTTACAACTGCCACATTTTGCCGTTATCACGGTGCCTTCGCCATTACACGTGGGGCAAGTGGCTACGGTTTGCATTTGGCCTAAAAAAGTATTGGTAACCTTCCGTACCTGGCCGCTTCCACCGCAGGTAGAACAGGTTTGTATGCTCGATTTATCCTTAGCGCCTGAGCCAGCACAGGTAGTACAAATTACATACTTTTTTACTTTTATATTTTTGGTTACGCCATTTGCAATTTCAGAAAAATTGAGCTTTAATTTTATGCGTAGGTTGCTTCCTCGGCTACCTCTGCCACGGCCGGCACCACTACGAGATGATTGACCGCCATTGAAAAAGCCGCCAAACATATCGCCGCCAAAAACATCGCCAAACTGGCTGAATATATCGTCCATATTCATGCCGCCACCAAAACCTCCACCGCCGGAGCCTGGGCCAAATGCTTGGTGCCCAAACCTATCATACTTCGCTTTTTTATCGGCATCGCTTAGTATTTCGTAGGCCTCAGCTGCTTCCTTAAATTTTTCTTCGGCAGCTTTATCACCAGGATTTCTATCCGGGTGAAACTGCATAGCCACCTTGCGGTAGGCTTTCTTTATTTCATCGGCACTAGCGTTTTTGCTTACACCTAATACCTCATAATAATCGCGTTTGCTCATTGTAATGTGTTTGTGTTGTTATTACTTGCCCACCACCACTTTGGCAAATCGAATAATTTTATCGTTCAAATAGTAGCCTTTTGTTACTTCATCTACCACCTTATCTACCAATTCCGGCGTAGGTGCAGGAATTTCGGTAATAGCTTCATGTAAATCGGCATTAAAATCGGTGCCTTTTGCATTCATTTCTTTTAGGCCTTTGGCTGTTAAAGTAGTTCTTAGCTTGTTAAATACTAAGGATACACCTTGTTTTATTTGTTCCACATCGCTGCTGCTAGTCCACTGCTGCTCAGCACGTTCACTATCATCTAGCACATCTAGTAATCCTACTATTACCTCCTTACCTGCAGTTTGCAAATACTCTATGCGTTCCTTGGCTGAACGACGTTTAAAATTGTCGAAATCGGCCAATAAACGTAGGTATTTATCTTTTTGCTCCGCTAGTTCAAGGGTTAACTTTTCTATTTCGGTAGGTTCATCTTTTACTTCCTCCGTACCAATAGCAGTATTGGTTTCCTCGGTTTCGGTAGTATTGACAGTTTCATTCATTGCATCTGTGGGTTTCACTTGTTCTTCCATACATATTATTTTGCCCGTTTGGGGGTGCAAAAGTAACGCCATTTGCCACAAAATGGAAAAAATGGCAGCATCTTAAGATATTGTGCCGCCTAGCTTACATTTGCCGCATGGTAATAGTAACTTTAAACAAACGCATAGCTCCTAGAATTGTAAACGGCCACCCATGGATTTTTGCCAATGAAGTGAATAACATTCAAGGTGATTGTGCTGCTGGCGATACGGTGGAAGTACAAACACACGATAAAAAATTTGTGGGTTTAGGGTATATCAATCCGCAATCGCAGATTATTGTTCGATTACTTACCAGAACTAAAAATGACGTTATCAACGAGGCGTTTTTTAAGCAACGTATAGAAAAAGCTTGGCGTTACAGGCAGCAGCTAGGGTATACTGAAAACTGTAGACTTATTTTTGGGGAGGCTGATGAGTTACCCGCCTTGATAGTAGACAAGTTCAACGATTACTTTGTGCTACAAACTCTAAGCTTTGGTATGGAAGTTTGGAAGCCCGCCATTGTAAAAGCTATTAACGAAATATTTTCTCCCAAGGGTATTTATGAAAGAAATGATGTGCCCGTAAGGGAACTGGAAGGTTTGCCGCAGATAAAAGGGTTTTTATCGGAGCCGTTTAACACGCAAATCATCATTGAAGAGAATGGTTTGAAGTTTCATGTAGATATTGAGAACGGCCAAAAAACAGGCTATTTTTTAGATCAAAGAGATAACAGACGAGCTATACAACATATTGTAAAAAATGCCGACGTGTTAGGTGCTTTTACATACACAGGCACCTTTGAAATACATGCAGCACACTACGGAGCCAAAAGTGTTTTAGGTTTGGATATAAGTGAACAAGCCGTAGCTAAAGCCAATGAAAATGCCGCTTTGAACGGGTTGCAACATATTGCCAAATTTGAAGCAGTAAACGCTTTTGATGTACTAAAAACTATGGTGAAAGAGGGCAAAAAATACGATGTAGTGATGCTGGACCCTCCTGCTTTTACCAAAAGCCGTGAAACCATTCAAAAAGCCATTACGGGGTATAAGGAAATTAACTTACGTGGTATGAAACTGCTGAAAAATGGTGGGTTTTTAGTAACAAGCAGCTGTACCAACTTGGTGCCGCCCGATGTGTTTTTGCAAACCATTGAACTAGCAGCTAAAGATGCCAAGAAGAAAATTAGGCAGGTTACGTTTCAAGCACAAGCAAGCGACCACCCAATTATTTGGGGTTTGGATAATACCAACTACTTGAAGTTTTTGATTGTGGAGGTTACGGACCGATAGTGTAGTTACTCGGGACTACAATAGTGCAAAGCGTTGTTTTGTTCGTACAAAAATGGAAAAACTGGGAGTAGGCGAACAATAAACTTAACGTACTACTTGAAACTTGCCAGTTTCCACTATTTGCCCATTGGCACTTCGAACGTGGAAAACGTACATTCCGCGGTAGAATTCATCGGAGAAATTTACCGTCATGGCTCTACCGTTCATGGGTGTTTGAAGCATTCTTTTACCCATAAAGCTATACACTTCTAGCGTGTACTTGGCCGATGTAACATCCGATGTAAATTCAAACTGAATAAAGGAAACAGCCGGATTGGGATAAAATTTGGAAACAATGTTCACGCTACTAACGGTAGGTGTAGGTGAATTAGGTGTATTAGCAGGAATAAAACCCATGCACAACGTAGTAGAAGCTACCATTAGTAGCAACAACAAACGCTTTTTAGAACTATATAATATACCTAGCACGGGAACAGATTTGTGGTGAAGATAGGGAATAAAAATTAACCGATTGATGGTCAATCGGTTAATTCGTTACTCCAAATCGATGTTTTAACTATTAAGCAAGTTTTGCTAAAGTAGCTTGTATATTTTCGAAGCTTGGTAAATCGCCTGGGGTAGCACAAACCTCTGCATATTGGATAGAACCGTTGCCGTCAATTACGAAAGCGGCTCTTTTGCTTACGCCTTTTAAACCAAACGCAGGAAACACATCGTACAATACATTGTATGCAGTGCTAGCTTCTTTATTAAAATCGCTTAACAAAGGGAAGTTTAAATTTTGTTCCGTTCTGAACTTATCTAATACAAAAGGAGAATCTACACTGATGCCTAATACAGTAGCATTGGTGTTATTGTAGCTAGCAATATTATCTCTTACATTGCACAATTCAGCTGTACAAACACCTGTGAAAGCCATCGGAAAAAACAACAATACCACGTTTTTACCAGCAAAATCTTGTAAGCTTACCTCTTTTTTATCGGCACTTACTAAGGTAAACGAAGGAGCAGGACTACCTAATTGAATACTCATACTAATACATTTTTATATTGTAACATTAAAGGGTAAAACAAGTTCAAAAAGCTACTAATAAATGGGCTGGCGTGGAGCATCTTTCACCACGCTATACTGCGATAAAAAGCCTTGCCAACCGATAGATATTTCGAAACCACCTCTCATTTGTGAAGCTGTTCTTAAGGCAGAAATATTGCCGTCGTAAGTCATGTTAATTTTCCATTGCTTATAATCCACTCGTACCGCAGGAATAAACGCATCTTTCCAGCGTATATAGCCACCAAATTGGAAAATGTAATCGGGGTTTTCAAATTCATCTCCAATTTTTACCGCATACATTCCCCCAGCAATAAATCGTTTAAAATCGCCCTGAACACTGTATTCGGATTCAAGGTTGATAAAACTATAATCTGTCAATGCATATTTAACGCCTACTGAGGCTGTATAACGGCCTGCCAATTCTATAGAAGCATCTTTATAAAACGATGTCTTGGGTTTATTAAAGTTGTGGTAGGCTACACCAACATAGAAATTATCATCCGGATGTTGGCCTAGTGCTCCGCTGTAGCTTAAACCTACACTCCCGTTCCAATAGGTAACGTTGTTATTGTTAAAAACCTCATCGGGCGAACCATCGAAACCAGCGTTGGTACGTATTTTACTTACATCAAATCTGCGTTGTACCATACCACCTACAAAGCCTAAACTTAGGTAGCGGTTTCTGTTTTCACCTAGCGATTTTGAGTAGGTTATACCAGGTAAAAAATTGGTAGTAGTTAATGCTGCTTCACCTGCTTTATCGTGTACCACGGTTCCGCCATAACTTAAAAAGTCATCGCCCCTACCTACAGGTGTTTTAGCTTCTATATTTAGGTTCGTGGTTTGAAAAGGTGTGGCTAATGAACCCCATTGTGTGCGGTGCTGCATATTTACCTTTAAATCGCCTTTAAACAAACCAGTAAGCGATGGATTTCGCCACCAAGTAGCTTCATTAAACTGCGAAAAATGGGCATCCTGGCAAAATACAAACCCAGGCACAGCCATGGCAGCAAATAAGAATGCCTGCCTCGACCAGTGCAAAATGGAGAATGTAAATTTGTGAGATGCTTTCATGCGTTAGTTTACTAATGTTACGGTTCCTGTGTACTTAAATACTTGATTATTGGTGCAAATTACTTCAATTACGTACACATACGCATCGGAAGTGGCTTTTTGCGAGTTAATTCGGCCATTCCAGCCATCGGAAGGGTTATTGGCTTGAATATTTCTTTTCTCGAACACCATTTGCCCCCATCTATTAAAAATCCGCATACTGTTTACCCTAAATAAACCTGTACCACGTACCATGAATACATCGTTTATTCCATCTCCATTCGGCGAGAATACGTTGGGGATATAGGTATTTGAATTATCGCAACCTACCTGCACCACTAGGGTATCGCTTGATATACAACCTCCATCATTCACCACCGTTACAAAATGGCGGGTGGATGCAAATGCTGTGATGGTTGGTGTTGGGCAATTAGTACAGCTAAGGCTTGTGGGCGGTGTCCAGTTATAGGCCACTACATCACTACTATATACTGCAGGAATTACTTGTATAGCACCAGCACTCAAGAACAGCGTATCCGGCATAGTGATAGTTGGGTAAGGAAACACCCTTACCGTAACACTTCTACTTTGCGGGAAACAGTTCAATGAATCGGTACCCGTAACTGTAAATACAGTGGTGGTAGTAGGCGTAGCTACTGGGTTGGGAATATTATTAGCGCTTAAGCCGCCACCTGAACTGGAAACCCAATTGTAAATAAAGGCTCCCGAAGCATTCAGTTGGGTAGATTGGCCGATACAAACAGAATCTAAACCCTGAGCTAATTCCAGCACATATGGCTGAAATACTTTCACGGTAAAACTAGTATCCTCCGTACAGCCAAATGCAGTGGCACCCGTTACTTGGTAAGTAGTGTTGTTTTCTGGGAAGGCCAGAGGATTGGCACAGTTCGTACAACTTAACGAACCACTTGGAACCCAGAAGTAGGTAGATGCTCCTGTAATGGCCGCTTGGATAGTGTCTCCTCGACAGATAGTAGTGTCGGAGGTTAATACAAAGTTAGGCAAAGGCATTACCGTAGTGGCAGCAGTATCTTTTCCAATACAGCCTGAACTATTTACCACTTGCACTGTGTTGTTAAAGCTACCCACCGAAGAGAACAGTTCCGTAGCTGGCGAAGCTGCCGTGCTAGTATTGCCGTTTCCAAAATGCCATTGCCAACTAGTGATGGTAGAAGTATCTGGCGCTAGTGTACCAGAAAAATTAAATTGAGCAGGAACACATAAACTATCGTTTAACGCAACGGCAATTTGTACTCTTGGAGAACGAACAACTTTTATAAATGCTGGCACTACCAAGGAATCGATACAGCCAGGCAAATTGGTTTGCACGTGCAATGATACCGTGTAAGAGCCTTCCGCCGTGTAATTATGACTCGGATTCTGACTGGTATTGGGAGCACTACCGTCGCCAAAGTTCCAGCGCCATGTGGGCGTTCCGGGGATATTAATTAACGAAGAGTCAGAGAATTGTACCAAACCGCTATCGCATAGTACACGTGGGGTGGCACCAAAATTAACCACTAAACTATCATTTGACAATGCTTTTGTTTGGTAGCTAACCGTACTTCTACAACCAATATTATTAATTACGGTAAGTGTATTGGTAAACAAACCAGCAGTCGTAAATATTTGCGGTGCCGGGTTTTGGCCGGTGGCTGTGGCACCATTACCAAATGCCCATTGCCATGTAGTAATAGCAAACGTATCGGTAGGTAATACGCTGCCAGCAAATGTAAATGTGGCGGGTAAACAGCGAATAGAATCCGTCAATGTAATTACCGGTTTCGGTTGGATAATTTGGATATAATCAGTTTTTGTTACTGAATCGGCACAGCCTGCTGCGGATCTAATCACCATTTTTACAGTGTAAACACCTGGTTGGGCGTAAAAATGTCTTGGATTTCTATTGGTATCTAATGGCGTATTATCCCCAAAATTCCAAGAGTAGGTGTACAATCCGGGCAAATTCCGTCGGCTTGTATCGGTAAAACTAAGCGTTGCACTATCGCAAGCCACTCTTCTATCCACAGTAAAGCCAGCCACTACGCTATTGGGGAATGGTACATTAATAAGTTTTGTAACAGTGTCTCTACAACCTGAACTATTGATAGCGATAAGTTGATTTACAAAAGTGCCTGGCACAGTAAACAATTGCTGTACCGGATTTTGTAAAGTACTAGTGTTACCGTTTCCAAAGGTCCATAGCCAGTTAAAAATAGCCGACGTATCTGGCTGCTGAATGGCTCCGCTAAACGTAAAGGTAGCTGGGGAACATAGTACGCTGTCCGACACATTGATAATTGCAGTTGGTGATTTCACCACTTTTACAAAGTCGGCTTTCACCAATGAGTCAATACAACCTTTATCTGTAGTAATGATCAACTTAACCGGGTATAAACCTGGAGATGCATAAAAGTTACTTGGCTGTGTGGCAGTACTGGTATTACCATCGCCAAAAGTCCAATTATAGGTTCTAATACCTGGTACCGACACCTTGCTAGAATCCGAGAACTGCACTGTACCAGAATCGCACAACACTAGCGGTGTGCCACCGAACCTCACTACCAAACTATCATCGTGTGGTAGAAATACATTTCTTGTGATGGAATTTCTACAACCTGAAATATCTGTGGTGAAAAGTGTATTGGTAAAGGTACCAGCGGTACCAAATAATTGTGGTACAGGATTTTGAAGTGCACTGCTGTCACCGTTTCCAAAATACCATTGCCAAGCCACTACTGCCGAATCTCCGGGTTGTGGCAGTCCAGTAAAAGTAAAGTTGTTAGGGAAACATAGTACACTATCCACCAATCCTATGCGTGGACGAGCAGATTTTACAACGGTAATATAATTGGTCAATTCAATGGAATCAGAACAATTGAATCCTCGTCCGGCGGTAACCACTACTAATTTTACAGTATATCTACCTGGTGTGGTATACAAATGCGATGGATTTTTCTGGGTAGATGTACCTCCGTCGCCAAAACTCCATCTATAACTTAAACTTCTAGCATTTGAAATAGTGGAGTCACTAAATCTTACTGTGCCAGAGTCGCACACAATCGTCTTATCCACAGTAAAAAGCGGACGAGCAAATTCCACATGCACGGTATCGGAACCTGGGTATGGAACTACGCAACCGACTGCATCTTTTAATAATACTCTTGGGTTAAAGTCGCCACCATCTAAGTAATCATACACTATAGTGCTGTCGATTGTACTTAATACGGTTCCATCTCCAAAATCCCAAGTAAATTCTACAGAAAGCGGTGAATTACGAACTCGGAATGTAACTGCATTTAACGGAGCACAACCAACGGAAGGCGTATAGGTAAAATTACCCGTAGGGCCGCCGATTTGAATTTTAGCTGTAGCAGTGTCGGTACAGCCTCCCGGACTGGTAACCGTAAGTTTAGGGAAATAAGTTCCTGGGAAAATGTATACGTTGACTGGGTTTTGTTGATTAGAAATACTCCCATCTCTGAAATCCCAGTTCCATCTCTGCACGTAATAACTAGAATCGATAAACAATACCTGTAATGGGGGACACGTAGTTGACGAATCACTTATAGAGAATTTAGCGGAAGGGCGTTTAATGGTAATGAAATTAGTTTTTGTGAGTGAGTCCTTACATCCGCTAGCTGCTTCAATAACTAATTTTACAGAATAGAAACCTGTATCGGAAAAGCTGAAAACTGGATTCGATACGTTTAACGACGTAAACACCACATTGTTACTAGCATCTGTTATTGTCCAAAACCTTCGAATAATGTTCCCGGTAGACGAATCTACAAAACGTACGGGTGCACCCGGACAGCTCAATGAATCTAAACTTAAAAACCTAGCACTGGCAGAACCTACCAATACATAGTTAGTTTTCACAGCACTATCGGCACAACCACGAGAATCTGTCAATGCCATGCTCACCCGATATGTCCCATCCACCGGATATGAGGCGGACTGGATACCGCCATTGCTAGCAAAATTTTGCCAGCCAGCACCAGCCCCAAAATTCCAACGCCAATTGGTGATAGGGTGGGTACCAAAAGATGTATCGGTAAAGGTAGTTTGAAGTGGAGAGCAACCTTGTAAATTACCTCCTTTAAACAAAGCAGTAGGCCCAGTTACTTGTATAGTAGCCATACCAGTATCTATACAATTATAGATATCTGTAGTAATAAACATGGCTGTTTTTTGTCCGGTTGTTTGGTAAGAAACGTTAGCCCTGCTGAATGAGTTAGCCGCTGTGAACGTATTACCCTCACCAATATTCCAGCGCAGATTATTCAATCGAATAGCCGACGCGACAGGATGAGCACCATTTAAATTGATCCTATATCCAGTACCTCTACAGGTAGTGTCTTGAGTGGCGGTTAAACGAGTTTGTCCGCGTTGGATGACAGTTACTGTGGTATTCAGCGTATCAGCACATTGGTTGGGATCCAATGAGTCGATATATGCCACAAGCCTAACGGGATAAACACCCGAAGCAGGAAAGGTGAAACTTGGATTTCGAACTGTATCGTTACCTAAGTTATTTCCAAAGGTCCATTTTACATAGTTTGCCTGCAATGAGTTATCTCTAAAGTTATACGTCAAACTATTGGAACAGTCAGCAATACCAGCACCCGTACCTAAGCGGGCCGTTGGGGGCGTTACCTGAATAACCAACTGCTTGGTAACCGAGCAAGTACTTGAGGTAACAGTCACTGAAACGGTATAAGTGCCTGATGCCGCATAGCTTCTGGTAACGCTTGGTTGATTGGTTGTAGTTAAGGTATTACCATCACCAAACTGCCAAAAATATGTTAGGGTTCCAGGAGTTTGTGCATTAGTTACGTTGGAAACTGTAAACGTTATATTCTTCCTTACACAGTTAGAAGGTGTGTTAGAGGTAAAGGTAAAATCGTGCCTTTGGGCTACCGTGATGGTTCTGGTAGCGGTAGCAGTGCAACCGGTACGTGTAGATATTACAAGGGTAATCACATAAGTGCCTGGCCCTGGATAAACATAAGCGGGAGGTGTTGTGGCCACCGCATAGCTTGCGGTATCATCTGTTCGTGTAGGATCTCCGAAATCCCATCGATACCTAATTATCTGATCTACAGCCGAAGTGCTGTAAGCGAAACTATACCCAGTACCATCACAAGTACCAGCAGCACCACCTAAAGTGACGGTAGGACGCTGTAAACGTATCAAGTTTGTTCTAGTTATGGTATTGGTACAGCCATTCGCCGCTCGAGCTGTCAAAGAAACAGTATAGTTACCAGCCAATAAATAATTATACGTGGGATCCGTTTGGGTGCTAGTAGCTCCGGTAGGCCCGAAAGTCCAGTTGAAGGAAGTGGCGCCTGTTGATAAATTAGTAAAGCTAGCCAGGAAAGGAATTTGGCAAGAAACGGAATCACTTGCTACTCTGAATCCGGCAGTAGGCACGGCCTTCACTACCAAATTTTTATTAAGTACTTGCGTACAACTGCCATAGTTTAACGTAAGCTGTATGGGATAGGTACCCGGTGTGTTATACACTGAGGAAAAAGTAGGAGTAGTAAATGTATTACCTAACCCGTTTGTCCATTGTACGCTAGTAGGTGTTCCATTTGTAGTGAAAGAATAAGCTGCACTACTTCTGGCACAAATGGTATCTGGACCATTCAATGATGCATTGAAGGCAGAAATTACAATTTGTTTCGTAGCAGTATCCTTACATCCTGCTGCATTGGTACCTATCAGCGTTACCGTATAAATGCTACTGCTACCATAATTGTGGGTTACTTGGGTATTGTTATTGGTAATAATCGGCGTTGCATCACCAAAATTCCATGTGAAGGTAGATCCGACTGTATTTCCCGTGGATGTATTAGTAAAGAATACAGGGATGGGCGATACACAAGCCGCTGGAATGGAATCCCTAAAATCGGCATCCAAACCAGCTCCCACTCTAATATACTGAGCTCGACCGAATGTTTCAAAACAGCCCTTATCATTGGTAACCCGTAAAGAAACGTTTCGATTACCATTGATGGTGTAAACGTTCGTAGGATTTTGTAATGTGCTATTGTTACCGTCGCCAAACTGCCAACTCCAAGATACTATGGAGGTAGCACCAGCACCAGGCGTAGATAAATCGGTAAAATTGGCCGTATGCGGTGTACATCCTACGGTATCGGGCGATAGAAAGTTAGAAGTTGGTTTACCGTATACCGTAATAAAAGCGTTAATAGTAACAGTGTTGGACCCTGAGGCGTTTGATGCAGTTAAACGCACAGCATAGGTTCCTGGAACTGTGTACGTAGTGGTAGGGTTTTGTTGAGATGAGTTGTTACCATTGCCAAAATCCCAAGACCATCCCGTAGGATTATTCGTAGAATTATCAAAATAAGAAACAATTAGAGGAGCACAGCCCTCAACAATATTGGAGGAAAACTGAGCCTGTGGGGCTTGTGCCCGGACACCCATAACCATTAATAGTAAACCTATTATGGTGTAGAAAGCTTTTTTATTTTGGTTGCCTAGCAGCATTTACAATTTTTCAATTTTTGATACCGTGTGTAGCGTAGGTGCTGCCTTGACACAACAATTCACACCGCCACAATTATCGGGTTTTGTTTTCAGTTCGGGGTGTGGAATGCGAAAATAACGTTAATTAAGTTTGTTTTAGTATTAAATTACTATTTAATTACCGTAACAACACCATCTGCGGTGAAAATTGGGAATTATATGTGCATTACTTGCCAATTCGACGACAAAGAACACCTACCCCCAGTTTTACTAAGCACTTCCTCAGCAGTTACACCTGGTGCTATTTCGGTTATTAGAAAGCCTTCCGCGGTAATTTCTAGAACAGCCAACTCCGTAACCACCTTTTTTACACAAGCTTTACCAGTAAGTGGCAGTGTACAAGCTGGCAATAATTTACTTTCACCTTTGGGATTTGTATGCTGCATAGCTACTATAATATTTTTGGCGCTAGCTACCAAATCCATAGCACCGCCCATACCCTTTACCATTTTACCCGGAATCTTCCAATTA
Source organism: Bacteroidota bacterium (assembly GCA_004292605.1). GTDB lineage: Bacteria > Bacteroidota > Bacteroidia > Chitinophagales > Chitinophagaceae > UBA10646. Next base: position 4,509 of record RDXK01000113.1, on the reverse strand, counting down.
GCTATATCGCCATTATCAGCTACTTCCATAGCTCCTAAAATGGTAATATCTATTTTCCCTGCCCTTATCATCCCAAAACTTTCCGCACTATCAAAAAATGAGGCACCCGGTAAAACGGTTACTGTTTCCTTACCGGCATTGATTAAATCGGCATCCACACCGTCATCAGTAGGGTACGGACCTAATCCTAAAATTCCGTTCTCGCTTTGTAGTGTTACACCTAGAGATGGATCAATGTAATTGGCCACTAGTGTAGGTATTCCTATGCCAAGGTTTACATACATACCCGCTGTAACTTCTTGTGCTATTCGTTTCGCTATTCCAAATTTATCTAAAGCCATAAAGTGAGTGTTATAGTGTTTTTGCAATAGTTCGTTTCTCAATTCTTTTCTGGTAATTCACTCCCTCAAAAATTCTATGCACATACACACCGGCCACATGTACATCGTCGGGGTCTATTTCGCCTGCGGGCACCAAATGCTCCACTTCCGCGATGGTAATATTACCTGCTTTAGCCATGCTTGTGCTAAAATTTCGAGTAGCTTTTCTAAATACTAAGTTGCCAGCCGTATCGCCTTTCCATGCTTTTACAATGGAGAAATCGGCATGCAAAGCCATCTCCATTAAGTAGTGTTTATTGTTAAACACTCTTACTTCTTTACCCTCCGCTATTTCAGTGCCATAACCCGCAGGTGTAAAAAATGCGGGAATACCCATACCTGCCATGGCTATTTGGGTAGCTAAAGTACCCTGCGGAACCAAATCTACCGCTAGCTCGCCAGATAGTAATTGCCTTTCAAATTCGGCATTTTCGCCCACATAGCTACTTATCATCTTGGCTATTTGCTTATTTTGGAGAAGAAGGCCCAACCCAAAATCGTCCACACCAGCATTGTTAGAAATACATGTTAAGTTTGAAATAGGTTTTGCCGCTAGGGCTGCAATACAGTTTTCTGGTATACCGCATAAACCAAAACCGCCCAGCATTAATACAGCTCCGCTTTCAATACCAGCAATGGCTTCCTCAGCGTTGTTAACTACTTTGTTCATATTAATTTATTTTGGGTGAAGTAGGTATTATTTGTGCCCTGCTTCTACGTTGCGATACCGCTTGCACGCTATCGTATAATTCTTTCATTAAAACAGGGTTTTCCGCATATTGCTTGTATGCTTTTTTAAAATCAGCTTCGGCAATATTGTGTAATTGGTACACCGTAGCCTGGTATTGGGCTAACACAGGTTTGATGTTTTCGGAACTATCTCTATGACGTACATTCAACACATACTCATCTGCCTTCATCAAATCCCAAATAATCACTTTCATGGTATTAATGTCTACATCGGGGGCAGGCGGTTGCGGACTACAAGCTGCCCAAATAAGTATAGAAAAAATCACCCATTGCTTTCTGCTCATTCCTATCTTAATTCTTGTTTATACAATCCAGCATTCGCTACATCCAATACACTAAGTAGCTCCATAGCACGTTGCTTATCCGCATTATTTCCTTTTTTAAACAGACCCACCAATTCCGTACTGCGATTGATAAAAAAGAATTGTTGAATCATCGTGTTCGGATTTTCCTGATTAAATGTTTGGAAACGTGTGAGTGCTTCCAACACAGATTTGCGAGCATCATCGGGTTTCTCACTCATAAAATCCAAGCCGGTTCTGTAATAGCTATAAAAAATATCATGTATTAAATTATACCTGGCATTGTTCAAATTATCGGCCAGCCAATACCTGTTCCTAATACCATCAAAACTCCTCCACCCACTAATGCTACTTGCCTCCGGTGCATTGTTAACAATATTCAGCATTTTTTGAAAGTAAACAGAACCACCCTTAGGCGAAAAACTATCATAGTCTAACCCTATAATTAAATACACGTAATAGGCAAACGTAGCTGTGATGTTGGCCACCAAAGCATCGTTGCCTTGTACCCTATTTTCGTTAAACTCCACCGGCTGAAACTCTATATATTTAAATGTAAATTCCGCATCCTGAAAATTAACCAAAGGGGTTACATAACTAGCGTTGTACACGGGCCTAGCAGCCTGTACCACCAATGCCGCTTTGTACACATTAGGCTCCGTGGCGGATTCAATATTTACCAAAAAATTGCATTGAATTTTTTCCTTGGCCTGGTATACATCACCCGTCCACTTTCGGGTATTTAATAGGTTTGTAAGCTGGGTTTGTAGCGTGGTAAATATTTTACGGTCTACCGTGTTACTCAAGCGTTGCGAGTTTACAGTAACCTTAGCTTGCAACTCCTGTGCATGACCAATGGCAGTGGCAAATGCAAAAAAAACAGTGAATATGAGTTTACTTTTTATTGTCATATAGCTCAATAAATTTTTCTACCAATTTGCAGGCAATATCTTGCTTATTACCCAATGGAAAATGCAGGGCCTCAGCATCGCCCGTTAATAAAAATACTTCATTTGTATCACTATTGCATCCTGTAGTAGGGCTAGGGCTATTCAGTACAATCGCATCAGCCTTTTTACTCAACAATTTTTTGTGGGCATTGGCTAATGCATTGTCAGTTTCTAGCGCAAAACCAACCACCAATTGATGCTTCAATTTTTGCATACCACAATACGCTAAAATATCGGTGGTTTTTGTTAGTACCAACTCCCACTCCTGCTTTCCTTCTTCCTTTTTTATTTTTTTATCATAGGATTTTATGGGGGTAAAATCTGCTACCGCAGCAGCACAAACCGTTATCTCGCTAGTACTAAAGTTCTGCTCCACAGCTGCAAACATTTCAGCGGCGGTGCCCACGTTCAATACTTGAATTCCTGCGTACTTAGGTAGTAAATGTGTAGGCCCCAATACCAAGTGCACCTCCGCACCATGTAGGTAAAACCATTCTGCTAAAGCAATACCCATTTTACCCGAGCTATTGTTACCTAAAAACCGAACCGGATCTAATTTTTCATGCGTAGCACCAGCCGTAATGAGTACTTTTTTCCCGGCCAACGATGCTTTTTTTAGCAATAACTCTTCTATATCTAGTAATAATTGTTCGGGTTCCTGCATACGCCCCATACCTACCAAACCACTTCCCAATTCCCCGTAACTAACATCAGCTAATTGAACACCAAAATTTCGAAGGGTTTCAAGATTAGCTTGTGTTGCCGGGTGGTGCCACATATCTTCATCCATGGCGGGTGCCACCAATACTTTACAAGTGGCAGACAAGTAAATGGCTAGCAAAAGGTTATCGCACTGGCCATGAGCCATTTTAGCCAAGGTATTACAAGTGGCAGGTGCCACTACCATCACATCGGCCCAGCGGCCCAGCTGTACATGGTTAGCCCATGAACTTCCAGTGGCAATATCTTGCAAAACGGGCTTTTTACTCAGTGTTTCCAGCACTAACGGCGATACAAAGTTTGCGGCAGACGCGGAAAGTACTACCTGAACTTCTGCACCGCTTTTTACCAATAAACGAAGTAGCAGAATGCTCTTATAGGCCGCAATACTGCCGGTGATGCACAGCAATACTTTTTTGTGCTGTAAATTCATGGTACAATGGTTTACATAAAAAAACGACAGTCACCTGTCGCCTTTTTCAAAAAATATACTTTAAATACTTCTATCTAAATAAATCGTTATCGTTCGTACGATAGTAAATTTTATTTTCTACAAACTCCTGCGTGGCCAAGATAGCCGGATTTGGCATACGCTCATAAGCTTTAGAAATTTCTATTTGCTCTTTATTTTCATGAATTTCTTCTAAGCTATCGGTATGGCTAGCAAACTCTTCTAACTTATTATGCAACTCTTCTTTAATAGCAATATTTATTTGGTTGGCTCTTTTGCACATAATGGCAATTGATTCATACAAATTTCCCGTGGTAGCCTTTAAATCCACCAAACTTTTGGCTTCTACTACGTTGGGTATGCTAGCGCTGAGTTGTCGTCTTAATTTGCTCATTCTTTAAATTTTTGATGTTGTTAATGGAACTGGACTTAAACTTAGCCACTTCTGCGGCAAATTTACTATCTGGAAACCGTTCTGCAAAGTCGGAACACTCACTAATTACTTTTCCATAGCGTTCTTCTTGCTTATCGGGTACGCTCATATCGGCATATTTGGCATAGGCTTTAATGGCTTGCAGCTTGTACATATCACTTCTATCGGAATCAGGATAGTTATCAATCACGCTGGCGTAGGCGATAGCGGCGGCTTTGTAATACCCTAGATTGTAGTACAATTCAGCAGCTTTAAACTCCTTATCTTCTAGTTTTAGTCTACAGCCATCAATAATAGCGGTGGCTTCAGCCACTTTTGAACCGTTGGGATGCGTACTTACATAAGTTTGCATCAACCCCATGGTTTTGGTAGTATTGGTTTGGTCGAGCTCTACTTTGGGCGATTGCTTGTAAAACGAATAAGCTCGCATGTACTCACACTCCTCGGCACGTGGACCATTCGGAAAGTTTTCTACGTAATTCTTAAATAGGTTTTCAGCGTTTAAATAATCTTTCTGATAGTA
>RDXK01000312.1 GCA_004292605.1 Bacteroidota bacterium | reverse complement strand
ACCGCGGCCACCTTTGCCACGGCCAAGGTAGCTTGGAACAATGTAAGTGGTGCGTTTAAAAACTTTGCATCAGCCACTGGGTTAACGGCCACGGCCGACCAAGCCGCTCAAGATGCAAGTACCAATAGAGCCTTAGGCATACGCCAAACAGGTAGTTTTGGCGATCCTGGTGCTGCATTTGTTTTCCAACTGAGCAATACCACGGGGCGTAGTAATATAGCCATGAGCTTTAAATTACAATCGCTGGATGCTTCTAGTGCACGTACCACTACTTGGCAGGTAGATTATGCCGTAGGCGATAACCCTACCACATTTACCAGCGCTACGGCTACTGGCACATTGGCCGTAGGCAATAGCAGTTTTTCTAATAATACCATCACTGTAAACTTGCCGGCCGCTGTGGCTAACCAGTCGCAACCCGTGTGGATTCGTATACTTACCACCACAGCCTCTACTGGTGCTGGTAGTAGGGCATCTACTGCGGTAGACGACGTTACCTTTACTTGGTAGAATAAACTATTTTTCTATAAAAATCTCGGTATTACTTTTACCGAGATTTTTTTATGCAGCAAACATCCGCTTCAGTAGCCGTAGTTATTTTAAATTTCAATGGAAAAAAGTACCTAGAAACTTTTTTACCATCTGTACTTGCTACAGCGTATTCGCCCGTACAAATAATGGTGGCTGATAATGCTTCTACGGATGATTCAGTGCCCTTTTTGCAAACTAGCTATCCACAGGTTCAGGTGATTTCTATACCCCAAAATTTAGGCTATGCTGGCGGGTATAATTACGCCATGCAGCATATTACCGCTACGTATGCGGTGTTGCTAAATTCCGATGTGGAGGTTACGGCACAGTGGCTTCAGCCACTTGTGCAAATGGCGGAACAGCAGCCTAACATTGCTGCCATACAGCCTACCATACTAAGCCAGCAAAGCAAAAACTATTTTGAATATGCGGGTGCCGCCGGCGGATTTATAGATGCTTTAGGGTATCCCTTCGCCAGAGGAAGGATATTTGATACTTTGGAGCAAAATCACCAACAGTATACGCAAAACATTCCTGTGTTTTGGGCTAGTGGTGCTGCCTTGTTTATTCGTACAGCGGTGTTTAAGGAGGTAGGCGGTTTTGATGAAAGCTTTTTTGCCCATCAGGAAGAAATTGATTTATGCTGGCGTTTACAGTTAGCCGGTTACCAAGTGTGGGCCAGCGGCCAAAGCTTGGTGTACCATGTAGGCGGTGGCACGCTGCCCGTAGGCAAGCAAAAATTATTGCTCAATTGCCGTAATAATTTAAAAATGCTTCGCAAAAATCTACCTGTAGTGCATAGGGGTAGGGTATTAGCCATACGCTTATTGCTAGATCAAGTATTTGCTTTCAAAAGCCTATTTACGGGTAAATGGCCCTTGTTTGCCGCGGTGTGGCAGGCTCACTGGGCATTTTTAACCACCTCTACACAAAAGCATGGTTACCAGCCACGGCCCCTAAAGCACCTACAAGGCGTTTACAGCGGTAGCGTGGTATGGCAATATTTTGTTAGAAATAAAAAAATATTTACAAAAATTGTAACTCAAAATAGTGCCATATAGGTAGTACACTTATTTTTGCCAAACAATTCAAAAAACAACTATGTCGCAAGAATTAGAGCATAAGGAGAAAGATTTTGCCTACAACTGGGTTTCCTCTTCTCGGTTTTTATTTTATGTACATGCATTTTGCATTCTAGCGTTTGTACTAGGCGGTTGTTACCGTTTATACCATAGCCGCTACAAAGGCAAGCCTGAAATTGAAATTCAACCTAGTACCAAGTACACTCCGGAGTACAAATAAAATTTTTGAAAAAAAATTTGGAGGAATGAAATAGAACCCTATTTTTGCACTCCCAAAACGAAATAAACCTCGTTTGATAGTTCTTAAAAAGCGGAAGTAGCTCATTTGGTAGAGCACAACCTTGCCAAGGTTGGGGTGGCCAGTTCGAGCCTGGTCTTCCGCTCTAAAGTCCCGACGATAGTCGGGATTTTTTTTCACAGCGTGTGAAGGTTTGCCTTGGTGGTGGAATTGGTAGACACGCAGGACTTAAAATCCTGTTCGACGCAACTCGAGTGCGGGTTCGATTCCCGCCTGAGGCACAAGCTTTAAAAGCCTTTCTTGGAAACAAGGGAGGCTTTTTTATTTCCCGGTTGTTATCCAGTTTTTAATGGCTATTTCCACCAAATAATTTGCACAAAACCCAGCGTAACATTATATTTGCAGCGGCAGGTCTTACACGGCCAGCTCCTGCTGAACCCTCCCAGGGCAGGAATGCAGCAAGAGTAGGTGGTTGAGCGGTGCGATGCAAGTAGCCTGCCGTTTTTGCAACATTTCATTAGAACAATGGTATGTTGCATTTTTTATTTCTAGTATCTTCACCCGCACAAATACAATACATGAAATTTTTTATCGACACGGCCAATTTGGCCCAAATACAGGAAGCCAACGATTTAGGAATTTTAGACGGCGTTACCACCAACCCAAGCCTAATGGCCAAGGAAGGCATTAGCGGAAAAGACGCCATAACCCAACACTACAAAACCATCTGCGAGCTAGTAGATGGCGATATTAGTGCCGAGGTTTTGGGTACCAGCTACGCCGAAATGGTGGAGGAAGGCAAGGCCCTTGCGGCCATACACCCCAATATTGTGGTGAAAATACCCATGACAAAAGATGGTATTAAAGCCATTAAATACTTTACCGATAATGGTATAAAAACCAATTGTACACTTGTTTTTAGTGCCGGACAGGCCATATTAGCCGCCAAAGCCGGTGCTAGTTATGTATCGCCTTTTATAGGAAGAATAGATGATAGCGGCTGGAACGGCGTACAGTTGATTGAGCAAATTGCCGCCATTTATGCAGTGCAAGGTTTTAAAACCGAAATTTTAGCGGCGTCTATCCGTAACGCTAATCATATTATTAGCTGTGCAGAGGCTGGTGCCCATGTGTGTACATGCCCGCTGGATAGTATTTTGGGATTGTTGAAACACCCGTTAACCGATATTGGATTGGCTAAGTTTATTGACGATGCTAAGAAGCTGGGCTAGTACCAGCAATGGCATGATTTTATTTTTTTAGGGGCTTGCGGTGCCGCATGGTGTGGCTACTGCAGGCCTTTTTACATGGTAGGCGGCACCGCCGGGCTGTTTGCAGTAAGCCGCCTGCCGTGGCCCCCAACCCCCAAAGGGGGCGGCAGTGCGTGTTACTTGCGTCCATCCCTAAGCCGGAAAAAACCG
>RDXK01000311.1 GCA_004292605.1 Bacteroidota bacterium | reverse complement strand
AGAAGTTTTTGTACTGTATGTGGGCTTTATTGTTTGTATACCTACCACACTGCTTAGGCAGCTGCTTTTTATTGTTTTTGGCTTACTATTATTGTACACTTTGAATGTAGGCCGAGTAGTTGCGTTAGGGCAATTGCACATGCATTACAAAGAGTTTTTTGATATTGCCCATCATTATATTTTTAAACTAATAGTATACGCTGTAGTGTTTGCCCTTTGGGTTTGGTACGCTAAAAAAAGCGATATTGTACAGCATGACGAAGCTTAATAGAAATATACTTTTATTCTTTACCTTTTTTGGCTTACTCACTTATATAGTAGCAGTAGAGCCCGATAATGTGCTGCATATTAAGGAAACCATTCGCCGTATTTTAAATTTTCCTGCCTTGCTAATAATTACAGCAGTTGGTACCTGGGGTTTACGCAAGCACCCACAGCCTTGGCTAGTGTATGTTTGGCTACTGGTATATGTTTTTGAAATGTTGGCATTAGGTTTATACGGGGCTGCAAGTTTTTTATACCCCCACTGGGCTACCCCTAATTTTAGAAATTTTGTAAGCAGCCTCCGTCATTTATTAATTAGTCCTTTACCCTACGCCATTTTATTATACCTAGGTAAAAAACGATAAACAAAAAAGAGTTGAGCGAACAATTTCACTCAACTCTTTTTTCAAATGTAACTAGCTATCATTCTACCGAAGCCTATCCATACTTTTCACTAACTTTTCGTCCTTATAAATACCACCGGCCGCTAGCAATAAAAATACCGGTATAGTAAAGTACACCATGCTAGTAAGGTCAAGCCTATTTTGCCCTGCCACATATTTGGCTGTATGGTTCCACATTAGCAAAATACCTAATAAACTTAAAGCCGTATTACCTAATGTAAGCCACAGCTGCATTTTTCTGTTTTTAAATAAAAACACCAGCACCAATGCCGTACACGCCACGCATATAAATACTACCGTGGTTAATAAAGTACTCAAAGCCGTAGCTTCTACAAAACCGGGAAGTTTATCTTCCATTAATTTATTACCGCTAAAAAAACTCAAAAACAATGTGCTACCCGCCGCGGCCGATGCTAGTAGAAGCCAAATAGTTTGTATTCTTTGAATCATAATTAAGCTAAGCTAGGGTATAATGGAAAATTATGCATGTAGCTGTGTACATCCTTTTTTATAGTTGCCAAAACGGTTTCGTTGTCGGCATTTTGTAATGTTTTATCTATGGCTTCTACCACAAAATCCATATCGGCCTCTAACAAGCCACGGGTAGTAATAGCAGCTACACCAAACCGTATACCGCTGGTAACAAAAGCACTTTTATCATCGTACGGTACCATGTTTTTATTGGCAGTAATATCGGCCAAGCCTAGTACGTTTTCTGCCTTTTTTCCGCTGATGTTCTTGTTACGTAAATCTATTAGCATCAAATGGTTATCGGTACCACCGCTGATAATATTGTAGCCCTTGTTGGTAAAGGCTTTAGCCATGGCTTGTGCATTTTTTTGTACCTGCTGCTGATAGGTTAAAAATTCGGGAGTTAGTATTTCTCCAAAGGCAATGGCTTTAGCGGCTATTACATGCTCTAAAGGGCCGCCTTGTGTTCCGGGAAACACGGCCATATCAAGCAAATTACTCATCATACGAGTATTGCCTTTTACATCTTTTAAACCAAACGGATTTTCAAAATCGGTCTTCATCATTATTACACCACCTCTTGGTCCACGAAGTGTTTTGTGGGTAGTGCTGGTAACAAAATGGCAATGCTCAAAAGGACTGCTTAGCAAGCCTTTGGCTATTAAACCTGCTGGGTGGGCAATATCGGCCAATACAAAAGCACCCACTTCATCGGCCACTGCACGTATGCGTTTATAATCTATATCTCTACTGTAAGCACTAGCGCCGCAAATAATTAGTTTGGGTCGTACAGTTCTTGCTTTTTCTTCTAGCATCGCATAATCTATCAAACCCTCTTCCTTGGTAACACCATAAAAATGAGGTTGGTAAATTTTACCACTAAAGTTTACTGCACTGCCGTGGGTAAGGTGGCCACCCATACTTAAGTCTAATCCTAAAATAGCATCACCGGGTTGTAATATGGCTAGCATTAAAGCGGCATTGGCTTGTGCACCACTATGCGGCTGCACATTGGCATATTCTATATTAAAAACTTGCTTTAAACGGTCGATGGCCAACTGTTCTACTTGGTCTACTATTTCACATCCGCCGTAGTATCTTCTACCGGGGTAGCCTTCTGCATATTTATTGGTTAAAACACTACCCATGGCTTCCATTACTTGTAAGCTGGTAAAGTTTTCTGAAGCTATTAGTTCTATACCGTTTCGCTGGCGATCTAGCTCTTTGCCTATTAAGTTAAATATGACAGTATCTCTTTGCATGGCCCAATAATTTGGCGCAAAAATACAGGTATGCTTGGCTTAATGGTAATTCTGCGGAAGAATTAATAGGCTAATTCTAGGTAAGCATCCTCAAACAGCTGCACGGCTTTACCACCGTCCTCGCCTAAGGCTAAGCTGTAGTTGTTTACATATAAATCTATATGTTGTTTCATCACCACCTCATCCATTTCTTGGGCGTGCTGTTTTACAAAATCGGGTATGGTAGGGTAATGGTCAAATGCAAATTGCACGCTGGTTTGTATCAAAGTATCTACTGTACGTATAAGCGATGATGGTAAAGTGCTACTGGCCACAATACCACCCAAGGGTATGGGGCTGTGGGTTTTATCTTCCCAAATATTACCAAGATCGGCCAACTTCACCAATCCTTTTTGAGCGTAGGTAAACCTGTTTTCATGAATAATTACACCTGCCTGCACGGTGCCGGCTAAAACGGCTTCCTCAATTTCATGAAACGGTAAAAAAACCTTGTTTTTACAGTGGGGGTAGGCCATGCTAAATAGTACATGGGCGGTAGTATTTTTTCCGGGAATGGCTATAGCCGCCTTATCTAATTCCTTGGCATTGAATGGCTGGCGGGCTACCAATAACGGACCCACGCCTTTACCCAAGGCTCCACCACTTTCCAGCAGTTGATAGCTGTGTTTTATAAGGGGCCACACACCATAACTTATTTTGCTTATGGGCAGCTTAGCATCTAAAGCCCACTCGTTCAACGTTTGCACATCTTCTAGCACGGGGGTAAACTGTATACCCAGTGTATCAATTTTTTGGTGCACTAAGGCATCAAAAATAAAAGTATCGTTCGGGCACGGACTGAAACCTATTGGTAAATTCATAATCCAAACGCATTGT
>RDXK01000310.1 GCA_004292605.1 Bacteroidota bacterium | reverse complement strand
CCGCAGCCTGTAGCACCAAAATAAGTTCCGCCTTTTCCGTTTCCTTCGGGCTTTTGAGCTTTCTTGATATTGTCATACAATGCCCGTGCAGCATAGTATTGTGGATAGCGACAAACAATTTTCTCGTTTTTCTTAGAGCTGTCAGGTATGTAAATAAAGTTGCGGATAATATCACGCAAACGGTTTTTATTGAACATTCCCTGAACCAGCGTAAACATTGAATCAATTCCGTCTGCATCCTTCTGGGTTTGAATAAGCTCCTGCTTATTCGTATTACCGTGAAGCGGGAGCTTCACTCCACCCAGCACTCTTCGCCAAGCATAGAAAAACTCATACGGAGCAAAAAATGAACCGGCCTTGTTGTTTACACCATCGCTGATTACGCAAAATGCATTGTATTTAAACAGTTCAGGAATGTCTCTTATATATCGGATGGTAATTTGTTTCCAAGCATCATAAACCGTTGCGTCTTCTCTTATGGTACTTTTAAATTCAAATACCACCAAAGGCAAACCGTTGATATACACAATACCATCGGGTATACGTTTTTCTGCACCAATAATTTCTAGTTGGTTTACAAATTTGTAGATGTTAGTATCGGGTAAATATTCCTTTTCGGGTTCTGCTGCTATCGTTAATAGCTCATCTTCCTTGGGTTGGCGGTGTTTATTTAATCCTGCGTAATTGATGAGCTGAATGTAAATGTCTTTTTGGTTGCGGTCTTCACGTTTGAGAATGAAACCGTCTGAAAGCATTTTCAAAAATGTTTTGTTGCTCTCGTATAAGTCGGACGATGAAAGTGATTTCAGTTGAAGAGTAATAGATTTAATTTCGTTTACCGTAATGCCTTGCCCTGCGTATTGACTTAATAAAAAGCTTTGCAAATCTTCTTCTATCAACACATCTTCGGGCTTACGACTTATAGTAATGCCTAAATGGTGGGGAAATCCTTCCTGCCCCAACAACTCGGTAAACGCCTTTTCTAATTTTTCTTCTGTGAATTTCATTATAATGGTTAATGATGAATGGTTAAGGGTTAATGTTTTTTGCAGACTTAATAATTGCTGTTATCAGTTTGATGATTTCAACCGCATCGTTATTTATGCTTTCAAATTGTTCTGTGGTCAAATAGTCTGTTTGTTTCAGAAGTTCGAGCCAATAGATAGTTTCGTTGATTTCCTTTTGGGCAATTCCCATTTTATGTTTGAAGTCATTCTTGGTTTCAGCATGTTCTGCTTCTCTTACCATTGCACCAACACTAGTTCCGCATCGCAAGAGCTGTTTCGATAATACAAATTCCTTTTTTTGCTCACATAAAAACTGATAGAGTTTAACCACCCTCACAGCAAAAGCAAAACTCTTATTTTTAACTACATTCTCTTTCATTAACCATTAATAATTAACCATTTACAATTCAATAGTCCATTGCACATCTACCATTCTATCACGTATCATTTTTAAGGTTTCCAAAATCGCTTCTTCTTTTGGTAATTCTCCATATACCAAATTTTTAAAATCAGCGTTGTAAATCATTTTCAACTCAACCCATACATTTTCTAAGTCTTTAAAAATAAGTGCTTCACTAGGATGATAATTTAGCCATTTATTATTGTTTCTAAAACTTGCAACATCATCATTGGCTACTTTTAAAAGCATTTCATCAAATGCCGTTGATTGAAAGAATTTTAAGAACTCCTCTTGTTTAAGTAGCTGATGTAAATCGTAGGTGTGCCGTATCTTTTTCTTTAAATCATCAATTGGGTTTTCGCCATAAGAAAAACGAACCAAACTCATTATTTTCTCGCAAATGGTTCTTATGGGTTCTAACGCTAACAATTCAAAAGGAAGTAGTCCGTTTTCTTGAGCAATTTCTGATTGCATATTGTCAAGCATCATTTGACCAACAAATGAAACGATGCTTTTGGTGGTGTATGGTTCATAATATCCAAACCAAGTTGATTCCAAAATGATAACATCTCTTACCTGTCCATAATCTCCTTTAAATTCTTTGTTATAAGAGTGAGCTGTTTTTCGATTCATTCCCATTTTATGGGTAATGCCTTCAATGGCTACTTCGGGTAATACTGTTTCTACAACCGTGCTTACTGCTTTTAATTTTGATTTTAACTTGCTATCTGTTTCTCCCTCTCGCCTCAACACTACCAAATCAATATCCTCTGAAAAGCGTTCAATCATTTTGTAACATTTGGATAGTGCCGTTCCGCCTTTAAATACAGTGTCTTTACCAATTTCATTATTGAAAATGGTAAACAAAGCATAGGTAACCCAATAGTCTTTTTCTACATAAATGGCAGGGATTTTCATTTGTTGAGCGGTAACCCTAATGTAGTTTACAAAAAGTTCTTTGTTCAGGTGTAATTTCATACGATATACCAATTTTTAAGAGTTGGTAAATCTGTTTCTTTCAAGTCCAAATCAAATTTGGTTATCGGATTTAAGCTTTCCTTTAAATTAAGAGTATCAACTTTAGCATCCATATTTTCAAGCATAGCACCCAACAATGCTCTAACCCTTGGTGGATATAGAATGGCATATTTTATTAATTCATCTACTTTTTTATCATGAAATGATTTCAGCTTGTTGCCTAAAATTTTCACAGCATTTGCCACCGTGCAATCGGGTATTTTTTTAATATCTTTGATAGCATCTAAAAATCCCAATAACTGATAATTATCTTCAGTAACTTCTGCATAGCTTTTTACAGATTTTGCTTTAATCGTTCCTTTGTCAATATTTATTCTTCTATTGCTGGCTATTTTAATTCTAAATGCCATTTGGGTAGTTAGATTCATTTGATTGTACAGTGATTCCCCAGTGATGTAAGCGATTCTTTTTCCGTTTTTAAATAGATAAGGTTTTAGCTGCTCACTATCATCTGGCTGCAAATCGCCAAAAACAGTTTTAATAGGTTTGTAAAAAATACCTTTCGACATTTTTTTGATTAATCCTTCCTTTTGTAGTCTTTCCAAAGCTTTTGCAGAAGTTTGGTAATCTTCTTTCGCAATACCCAAATTGGCATACCCAAAGGTTTTGTCTTCGGGTAGTTTTATAATGGTTTTGCGTATTTGCTCGGCTACTTTCATTTTACAAAGGTACTCATTTTTGTCTTTATGTCAAGTTTTTGGTGTAAAAAACTTGACATTTCTTCTTGCCCCAACAATTTGGTGAACGCCTTTTCTAATTTTTCTTTGGTGGATTTCATTGTTTATAAAATTTATCGCCTACCCATTTTACAGGATTGTTGATGATGTATTCCGAAATGCGCTGA
>RDXK01000309.1 GCA_004292605.1 Bacteroidota bacterium | reverse complement strand
CTCTAGTAATCCGGTTAGCAGATACTCCTCTTTCAAAGGCTGTGGTGCCAACTTAGGATAAATACAGGAGGAACCTAGAAATAAAAGCTTTTGTACACCCTGCAAGTAAGCATTATGAATAATATTACTTTGAATAAGTAAATTATCATAAATAAATTCCCCCCGGTAAGTATTGTTAGCTACTATGCCACCTACTTTGGCGGCTGCTAAAAATACATAGTCGGGTTTTTCCGATGCAAAAAACTCAGCTACTGCTTGCTGATTTCGTAAATCGAGCTCCGCAGATGTTCGGATAATTATATGTGCAAAACCCTGCTTTTGCAGGGCTCTTACTATTGCTGAACCAGCCATACCTCTATGACCGGCAACATAAATTTTATCGTTGGTCTGCATGGCTATTCGTGCTGACTTTTGATGGGGTATCCGGCTTGCTGTAGCAACTGTTCCTTTTTAAATAAATCTACATCTGCCGCTACCATTTCTTTTACTAGGGCTGCTAAATCGTATGCAGGCTCCCAGTTTAATTTGGTTTTTGCTTTTGTGGGGTCGCCAATCAGTAATTCCACTTCTGTTGGTCGGTAGTATTTAGGGTCAATGGCCATTACCACTTTACCTATTTCTAGTTGGTAGGCAGGATTGGTACAAGCTACCACTTTCGCTATTTCATTTTCATCTTTACCTTCAAAAGCTATTTCTACACCTACTTCGGCAAAAGCCATTGTAATAAAATCACGGATGGTTGTAGTAACTCCGGTGGCTATTACATAATCTTCCGGGGTATCTTGTTGTAAAATTCGCCACATGGCTTCTACATAGTCTTTCGCATGCCCCCAATCTCTTCTGGCATCTATGTTTCCCATGTATATTTTATCCTGTAAGCCTAGTGCTATTTTGGCTACGCCACGGGTTACTTTACGAGTTACGAACGTTTCACCACGTAAGGGACTTTCGTGATTGAACAATATACCATTGCAAGCAAACATTCCGTACGCTTCTCGGTAATTCACCGTTATCCAATAAGCGTACAATTTTGCCACAGCATAAGGTGAGCGTGGGTAAAAAGGAGTGGTTTCACTTTGTGGTACTGCCTGCACCAATCCGTATAACTCCGATGTAGATGCTTGGTAAATTCTAGTCTTTTTTTCTAAGCCTAGAATACGGATGGCTTCTAGTATGCGAAGAGTTCCTATACCATCGGCATTAGCAGTATATTCTGGTGTATCAAAACTTACCTTTACGTGGCTCATAGCACCTAGGTTATAAATCTCGTCGGGCTGAACTTCTTGGATTATTCGAATAAGATTGGTAGAGTCGTTCAAATCGCCGTAATGCAATTTGAAGTGAACATGCTGTTCGTGTTGGTCTTGGTATAAGTGATCAATTCTATCTGTATTAAACAAACTTGATCTACGTTTTATGCCATGTACTTTGTAGCCTTTGCTAAGCAAAAGCTCGGAAAGATACGCACCATCCTGGCCGGTAACACCGGTGATAAGGGCTGTTTTCATGTTATTATTTTATCTCCGAAATACTTTTTATCATTAACGACCTATAGGAACCCCATGTAAAATTATTCTTAATAAAATTAATTGCATTCTGTCGAATTTCCGTTGTATCAATCGAATGATTACTTACGTCAATTATTTTTTGAGCTAATTTACTGGCATCATCTATAGTATAAAAATGAATACTATCTTGACCGCCCGAAATCGGGGAAGCTCCAAGTGGTGTAGTTATGACACAACACCCTATTGCTAATGCTTCAAGAATCTTATTCTGAATCCCTCCACCAGTCTGCATTGGTGCCACAAAAACGCTAGACGTTCTCATTATTTGATAAGGATCACTGACAAATCCTAATACCTTAACACGTTTATCTTTCGCGGCAAGTTTCAAGATAGAATTATCTGGCTCTGAACCTAAGATCAAAAACTCGAAGTACGGCGGCAGTAGTGGCATCACGTGCTTACAAACCCACTTAACAGCGTCAACATTAGGCTGATAATTCATTTTACCTAAGAATGTGATAGTATTTACCTTTATTTCTGATTGCTTTGGTGCTATGTTGAACTTTAAAAGGTCGTCCCAAACACCGTTCGGTATCCAACGAACAGTGCCCCATTGCTCATAATATTTTGCCTCTAAGCTATTTACAAAAAGCGAAAGCGAAAATGACTGAACCCACTTCCACTCATTATTGCATATTTTCCTTTTTTCTAGGTAGTAAATAACTTTCCAGAAAAGATTCTTAGTTTCTGAAATGCTACGTTTGTAATTCAAGAAAATTGAATCTACAGCGTCCAATATTTTTAATCCATCAAAATCTGAAGCGTATCTAGCCGTCCGTATTAAATTACAAATTACGATATCATTACGGTGAAACTGTTTCTCGAGAAGTAATGCGACATTTTTGGAGTAATAGTAGGACTCCTGCATACTATTTTTTGTGAAAAGACTCTGAAAAGACCTCCAATAACATCCTATTAAACTTAGGTTGTAAACGCTTACACTACTCGAGTTTTGCCGTAAAAATTCAATTGCATTTTCGTCCACTAATTCTTCTGTAACCAACACAATATTTAAACAATAAATTGAGTTTAATATTTTGATCATATTAAAGCTCTTCACTCGATCACCGCCAATAGCAGGAAACGGCGAACGAGTAATAATAAAATGACATTTTCTTTGCTTTTCTTTTGACACAATTATTTTATTAAAACTACTAAAAACGATTATCGTTGTTAGTCTGTAGAACCTCCGTCAGCCAATTGTTAAAGCAAACTAACTTTCGTTCTGATGTATACCTCGACAATTGCGCAGGGATATTTTCCCGCATCGACTTATGCTCCTCTGGATTATTAATGACATAGCGAATACAGTAAGTTAGCTCCTCAACAACTTTCGGATTAAAGTACTTTGCTGCTGTACCACAAATTTCTGGCATGACGGAAGTGTTTGACGAAAGTATCAAGCAGCCATAAGTCATTGCTTCTACTAATGGAATACCAAAACCCTCAAAAAGGGAAGGAAATATAAATAATTCGCAATTCTTATATAATTGTATTAGTTTCTTATCGTCAATTCCTTGAAAAATAACAAGTGATTCAAGCAGGCCTGCCTTTAAAAACTTGTTCTTGGCACTGGCAATGGAATTGGACGAGAAAGACCCGACAGCTACTAACTTAAATCGCTTAATTATATCAATCGGAAGAGCCAAGTAGGCATCACATAAAAAACTAAAATTTTTACTAGCGGCGTCGCCAGATACAGTTAAAAAATAGGGGCCTATTTCCCTCAGCATTTCAGTTACCGATTCGCCGTC
>RDXK01000308.1 GCA_004292605.1 Bacteroidota bacterium | reverse complement strand
TTGCGGTATAAGTATGTACAAAATAATTCTTTACATATTATGCCGGTGTGGTATATGTATGAACAAATGGTGAAATAATTGTTGCGTAATTGTAAACTGATAGTTTGTTTTTGGGGTGAAAACGACTAAAAAATAGCCTTAAAAGCAAAATTTAATAACACTTAATTAACAAAAATTTGTAATTTCCCCATCCGAAACTTTAAACAAGCAAATTATGAGAAAAATTTACCAAAAATTTTTACTAGCTGCGGCAATGCTTTTACCTGCCATGACTATGATGGGGCAGCAGGTTAGTATTGGTACTGGTACAGCTGCTACCCAGTCTACCGCCACTACCGCTACTTCGTTGCAGTCGCCGTGGAATACCTTTTATGCTTTTTCCTATGTGCAAACAATCTATTTGCAATCGGAGATTAATGCTTCGGGAAACATCACGTCCATCAGCTATTTTTTTACAGGCACTAGTATGTCGGCTAACGACCAAATAGTAGTACGTATGGGTACCGTATCTAGGTCAAGCTTCGCATCCAATACCGATTGGGAGCCTGTGGCCAACCTAACTACTGTGTTTGATGGTACTATAACACCAACGGTTCCTGGTTGGGTTACTATTACGCTTTCCACACCGTTTCCCTATAATAATGTGGGAAATTTATTAATTGCTATTGATGAAAATAGAGCTGGCGATAACGGAACAGCTTCGTTTAGAACCACTACGCCATCTGGGTCTACCAATCGTACAATATTTTTCAGAAGCGATGGCACAAACCCCGACCCCACAGGAACACTACCCACAGCTAATGGTAGATCAAATGTTATCGGAAATATTCAAATTAACGGCTTGGTTTTGTCAAATTGTCAAATACCTACAGCCGTTTCTATAGGAAGCGTTGCTACAACCTCTGCTACTGCCACATTTTCCGCTCCTGCTACTGGTTCTACCCCTTCACAATACAATTGGGAAGTACGAACCTCTGGTAATGCAGGTAGCGGTGCTACTGGCTTAGTTGCAAGCGGGAATAGTAGTACTACATCAGTATCTTTAACATCTCTTACGCCAGGTACCAACTACATGTTTTATGTACGAAGCGACTGTGGTGGAGGTGTAACGTCGCCATGGACTGCCGCAGCAGCGTTTACCACTCAATGTCTGGCTACCGCCATTCCATGGACAGAGAATTTCGATGCTTTAGCTACCGGCACCAATATTTTCCCTAATTGCTGGGGTTTCGCTAACAAGACTAGCAGTTGGAGCATTGTCACCACACAGGCTCTATCGGCACCAAATTCGTTGTACCGCAGTTGGACCACAGACGGATGGGCCTTCACCCCATTATTTAACCTTACGGCCGGAACTTCTTATACGTTCTCCTATTTTGTAAGAACTAGTACTGCAACAGTAGGTTACAATATAGATGTGGCGGTGGCAAATACGCAAGACTCCGTTGCTATGGTATCCAATATTTTATCATCTGTAGCGGGCTATCAAGGCGTAAGTTGGGTGGAAAGAACCGTGACCTTTGTACCCCCCACTTCCGGTAATTATTCATTTGGTATGCGTGTAACCGCTCCCTCGGCACCAAGCGGAATATTCTTCGATAATTTTAGTGTACGTGTAACACCAACTTGTATTCAACCTACTAATGTGGTTTACTCTAACATACTTCCCAACTCTACTACGGTAGCGTGGACTGCACCCGCAACCGGAAATACTCCCGCTAGTTACGAGTTGTTTGTTTCAACATCGAATACCGAACCCACTGGCAGTACTACGCCTACTACCACGGGTATTACAGGAACAACCACATCGCTAACCAACTTGACATCGGCCACTACTTATTTTGTATGGGTGCGTTCCAATTGTGGAAGTGGTGACGTAAGTGCTTGGACTTTACGCTCCTCGTTCGTTACTGCTTGTGATGCTGTAACAAGTTTCACCCAAAATTTTGACGCTGTTACTACGCCAGCACTTCCTGCGTGTTTTGCCAAAGTAGGAACCACCGGTAGTTTAAGTACACAATCCACTAGTAGTTTATCATCTCCCAACTGTTTGTATATATATGCAATCTCCCCAGCAGATAAACCTTACTTAACACTGCCTCCAGTTTCGAATATTAATGCAGGTACACACAGACTTAGGTACAGAATGAGAGCAAACTTTACCGTGGGTGGTGTATTGCAAACGGGCTATATGACGAACCCGATGGATACAACAACTTTTGTGTCACTGCAAAACTCCACTACTACTTCCACCACCGTATATGATGCCGTTCAGGTGAACTACCCTTCTACCGTGCCTGCAGGAGCCACTTTAGCTATACGACATACGGGTGTACCGGCCAATAGTATTTTGATAGATGATATGGTTTGGGAAGCAATCCCGAGTTGTATAGAGCCAAGCGCTGTTGTAGTTTCAAATATCACTACTACCGGTGCTACTGTAGCTTGGACAGCACCTACAACGGGTAATACACCTGCCTCATATGAGCTTTTTGTTTCTACTAGTGCAACTGCTCCAACGGCAAACACTGTACCTACACAAGTAGGTGTTTCAGGAGTTACCACAACATTGACCGGTTTGCCTAGTGCAACCACTCATTATGTATGGGTTCGCACCAACTGCGGTGGTTCTATAAGCAGTTGGACCTCACCAGCTGTAGTTTTTTCTACTGCATGTAACCCCACTACCGGCCTTGATAGTGCTGCCTACGTTCAGAATTTTGATGGAGTAGTAGCACCTGCTATACCGCCATGTATTACAGTACAAAATGTAAACGGTAATAGTACTTGGGCCACAAGTTCCTCCGTAACTTCACTTATAGGTGGCGTAAACTCAATGAGGTACTTATACGATTTAACTTCTGATGCTGATGATTGGTTCTTTACCGCTCCGTTGACACTAGAGGCTGGCACGTCGTATTCACTGCGTTTTAAAGGCTTAGCAGCCCCTACAACGTTTGAGGAACGTCTAGAAGTTAAGTTTGGCCAGGGTGCCAACGCGGCAGCTATGACAAGTGCTGCCATATATAGTAACACAAATATTTTAGGCAGTGTAAATGTAAATGTATCGTTTACACCCACTACCACAGGCGTGTATCATATTGGTTTTAGGTGCTTTTCACTATTCAATAAAAACTATTTAAGTATCGATAGTATTCAAGTATCTACCACTCGTTTATTACCGGTTTCTATCACTTCTTTTACAGGCGCTAAAAAAGCTACTGTGAATGAGCTAAGTTGGGTAACTGCCAATGAAGTAAATAATGCTGGTTTTACGCTACAGCGTAGTGTAGATGGCAGAAACTTTACCAAAATTGGGTTTGTAGCTACTA
>RDXK01000307.1 GCA_004292605.1 Bacteroidota bacterium | reverse complement strand
TATTGGGCAAAATAGTACAATGGTTTCTCGCCCAATCTATCACGAGCAATGAGTAAAGTTTCTGTTTCCGTATTATACAGGGCAAAGGCAAACATACCATCTAGCTGGTGTAAACCTTCTATGCCCCAAGCATCTAACACGGCGGGTATTACTTCTGTATCGCCTTGGGTGGTAAAGGTGTAGCCCTTAGCTTGTAGGGTTTGCTTTAGCTCTATATAATTATAAATAGCGCCATTAAACACGAGCACGTATTTGCCATATACAAAAGGCTGGTGAGCTGCTGCGGAAGTATCTAATACCGATAGGCGATTATGCCCCAAGTATAAACGGCTGTTGTGCCAAGTACCACTACCATCGGGCCCACGGTGGGTCATAGCAGCTAGCTGCTGCTGTACTAAGGCAGGCTCTTGGCCGCTGGGCTGTACGGTAAATATTCCTGTTATGGCACACATAGCTATGGGCGGAAAGCTACAAAGGTTACTGTAAGTTTGTACAAATTTTTTATGCAGCAGCCCCATAGTTACTACATGCAATTGGCGTTAAACGAAGCCTGGCAGGCCTACGAAAAACAGGAAGTGCCCGTAGGTGCCGTGGTGGTGCAGGATGGTAAGGTAATAGGCCGCGGACATAATATGGTAGAAACCCTGAACGATGCTACCGCCCATGCAGAAATTATAGCCCTAACGGCTGCATTTAGTTTTATGGGGGCAAAATACTTGCCGCAAGCTACCTTGTATGTAACGCTAGAGCCCTGTGGTATGTGTGCTGGCGCCCTGTACTGGAGCAAGATAGCCCAGATAGTATATGGTGCTAGCGACGCCAAAAATGGGTGTAGTGTATTGTATAAAAACAATCCATTTCATCCGCAAACGGTGGTGGAAACGGGTGTGTTAGCGGCGGAATGTGGTGCTATTATAAAATCGTTTTTTCAGGAGCGTAGAAAGTAGTTTTGTCAGGTTACTACATATTGGCATAACTTTTTACACTTCATAATTGTTTCATAATAAGTATGGCAGCTTATGCAGTACTTTACATTTATTAATTTTTAAATTCACAAATCATGTCGTTTACACTAGCACCTTTACCCTATGCTTACGAAGCACTAGAGCCACATTTTGATACTGCCACCATGCAAATACACCATGGCAAGCACCACCAAGCGTATGTAGATAATTTAAATAAAGCTATAGCAGGCACAGCTAATGAAGGTAAAACTTTAGAGGAGTTGGTAGCCATAGCTGGTAGCATTTCGCCTGCCGTACGTAACAATGGCGGTGGCCACTGGAACCATACATTTTTTTGGGAGAGTTTAGCCCCTAACGCCGGCGGAAACCCTACTGGTGCATTGGCCAATGCTATCAATGCTGCTTTTGGCAGTTTAGATGGTTTGAAGGAAAAGTTCAATGCTGCAGGCCTTACCCGTTTTGGTAGTGGCTGGGCTTGGTTACTAGTAAAAGATGGTAAGCTAGAAGTAAGTAGCACACCTAACCAAGATAATCCGCTGATGGATGTAGCCGAGGTAAAAGGCACCCCTATTTTAGGCGCCGATGTGTGGGAGCATGCCTACTACTTAAAATACCAAAACAAGAGAGCTGATTATTTAGCTGCTTTTTGGAATGTGATTAACTGGAGCAAAGTAAGCGAACGCTTTGCCGCAGCACAGTAATATTTTATTTGTTGGATAGAGATAGAACCCTGGCAATGCCGGGGTTTTTTGTGGATGGGTAGGGTGATAAAGATGTTTAGTGATATGCGTTGTTAGCTAAAATGTCTTTCTAATAGTAAACAGCGGGCCGTTTATTTAAAAAGCTAAAGATATCATTTACAAGGTTTGCTTGAATATACTTAATTCTTTAGCAATATCTTGAGGGATAAACTTTGATTTCAGGGCACATTTTATAAGACGTTTAAGTTCCTCATTGGTTAATGTTCCTAAACTAATTAGACCCAGCGGCGAACTAGCTGCAGCATCAAACTTTGAAAAACTTTCTTTACGAACATTGGATTGAAAAAATATAAAAGTATCTTTTTCGAAAAAGTAACCATCATCACCCACCACTTGATTCGCTGGAAAGAAGTAATAAGGCAAATAGTGTTTGTGTACCGTACAGCCATAGTTTAAAGCTTCCACATTGAAATTGTTTCTGCTGGTGGTTAAACTATGAATTAAATAGGCATAGTCATTATTTGCAAAAAGCACAATAGAATATTTATCTCTTGTGCTGTTATTATCCTCGAATCTATAATTCTTTATTCTTAAAATCAGGCCAGGTTTCCAGTTTATATCGGGTTTGACGATGGTTAAGAAAGTGCATCAAATTCTTCTTGAATTTGCATACTTTCAAATGCCGACTGTGCAGCCATCTGCATTATTTCATCATCTTTAATAAGGTGAGAAAAATCTATGGTGTGGTTGCTTTTTTTTCCGTACAGTTTGAAGTTGAGGTCTAAGTTGTGGTCGGTAACTAACTGGTGCCACAAGGTATTTTTTTCGTGTAGTAGTTTTATCAATTGCGATGCTGTGTAACTACCAAATCTGTCAATAACATTATCTATCAGCTCCACTTCAAAAGCTGAAAATTTCGACAAGTCAAAATCGCCTTTTTTGTGTATTGTAATTTTTGTGGTGCCCTCTTGAGAAATCTCTTTTTTTGTTTCGATGTAATTATCTAAACTCAAAATATGCCCATTTTGTACAAGAGATTGGTCAAATTTTAGTTCGTTACAAAGTTCCTCTGCAACTGGCCCCATTTCCCACACCTTATACTCTAACCATGTTATTGGCGAACCGGAACGTTGGTAACTAGTCTCATCAATTAATACAGTAGTTTGAGTGCCTTTGTTAAGCTAAGTTTATCTATTCGTGTGCTAAGGTAATTGAGCAGATTGCCAATTTTATCATTGAGCTGATTTCTGAACATAGTACAAAGCTAATATTTCTGGTTGTTGTTTACATTAAATGTCACAAGGTGACATAATCTCATTTTTTGAGTTTGTTTCACGTAAGCTAGAGCAAGTTAATTAAATTCAGCGTAAGATTGTCTTGCTTGGTAGGTTTATTTCCAGTCGATTGCCCCCCACCGCTTAAGGCACAGGATCGTAGCCACTGCCACCCCATGGGTGGCAGCTGCTGATGCGTTTTACGGCTAGCCACAAACCCTTTACCAAACCATGCTTTTTTAATGCTCCCGCTGCATAGTGTGAGCAAGTAGGTGTATAGCGGCATTTAGGCCCCAGCAATGGTGAAATACCATACTGGTATATTTTAATGAGCCCTAAAAAAGGTGCTATCCATATTTTTTTAAACATGCTTCGCTATTTTATCGGCTAGTTTCTC
>RDXK01000306.1 GCA_004292605.1 Bacteroidota bacterium | reverse complement strand
TATGCTTTTTTGCTATGAACATAGTTGATATCGCCTTCTAACTGTAAACCTGTACCTATAAACCTACCGGCGTAGTTAAACCTTACGGCCCAGCTACCCCATTTTTTTATACGCATATATTGAATGGTAGCAATATTGGCTCGGGTACGATTGTTATCAAAATCAATGGTGGTAAGCAATACCCCAAACGTAACCATATTTTTAAAGGTTTTGCTCTTTAGGTAGTTAGCATAATCTACGTAATCGGCATTCCAAGGTTTCATTTTTGCCACTGAATCCGCAGCTAAAAAGGCATTACCAAAAAGGCTATCGCGGTACGATTTATTTTCGGGAGCCTCGGCCAAACGCTCTAATAACGTAGCTCTTTTAAAAGTTAGTGCTTCATTTCCTGGATAGTAATGTAGGCCACTATCTACCCTGTACAATGCCTTATCTAGCTCTTGTTTTTCTGCTAATAAATTGGCCGATGCCGCTATGGCAAGGGTATCTTTTGGAATGATGGCAAGTACTTTTTCATATTCCTGCAAGGCTACATCTACCCGTCCACGCTTTGCGTTATACCGTGCCGAAGCGGCAATTTGGTCGGCATAAATATCCCGGATTTTTGTATTGTAAGGGTATTTTCTCCACAAATCGCCTGTAATAGCGTAAGCCTCTTTATGCCGGTTAAGCACTTCTAATACACCCGATTTTTTTAGGTATAATTCCTTATCGTTCGGAGTAATTTCAATGCCCTGATTAATATAAACTAAAGCAGAATCGTAGTTTTTTGTGCTAATCTCTACGTTAATCAATGGCGTGATAGCTTCCATGTTTTGCGGTTGCAAAGCCAACACGGTTTTAAAATGATCTCTAGCTTCATCATAATCTTGGTTTTTCACCAAGGCCCTACCGTTGGTAAGTTTTAGATCTACAAACCCATTGAAATAACGATCATTGTCTGGGTATCTTTTTAACAAATCAAACAAAATGGTTTCCGATTCTTCGTAGCGTTCCGCTTCCGATAATATATTGGCTTTTTTAAATAACAAAAACTGATCGTCGGGGTAAAAGGTCAAACTCTTATCCACCACGGCCACGGCTTGATCATATTTTTTTTGACCCGCTAAAATATTGATGGCATAGTTTAAAGCTATCGGGTTGCTAGGACTTAGCTCGAGTATACGGTTAAAAGCTATCAAAGCACTATCCATTTCCAGATCGGCCATAAATCCTTTCGCCGACTGTATTTTTAGCTCCACAAATCTGTCTAAATTAGCCGTAGTTCTATTGCCCATCCACACACGTTCAGCCAAATCGGCGGCGGCGCCAAATTTTTCTAAACTTTCTAAACTGGCAATTTTTTTATTAATAAAATCTCTATCGCTTGGGTAGTATCTTAAAGCTCGGTTACACCAAAACAAACACTCTTGGTATAAGCCACGGCTATAGGCAATACCTGTAACGTAGTTCAATGCATCTCTGTTGCTAGGACTTTGCTCCAAAACACTTTGAAACTGCATGTACGGGTCGGTATTCATGTAAAACCGTCCCGCTGCCATTCTTAGTTCTTGGTTAATGCCCCGTATTTTTCTATCGCCTGGGTAAAGGGTAATAATTCTATTGGAGATTTCTATAGCTTCTGGGTAACGCCTAAGTTCCTCGAGTATAGACATTTTCTTCAGCAAATACTCATAATTATTCGGCTCCGTAAGCAGTAAACGGTTAATGTAGGCCAAGGAATTTTCGTAGTTGCCCGACTTTATTTCAAGGTTATAAATCGCATCTATGGCATCTCTATTGCCTGGGTCTACTTCCAACACTTTATCGTATTCGTACCGGGCACGGGCTATGTTTCCTTGGCGCAAATATAATGCCGCATGATCAATTTTGTACGAGAGATAATACCTTAACAAAGTGCTATCCTCAGGGTATTTTGTTATCAACCTGCTAGCGTATGCATCGGAATATTTGTAATACTTTAAATCTTCCAAAATGGCGAGTTTTTTTAACATAAACTCTCTATCGTTCGGAAAAAAGTACAAGGCATCATCCATATAACACAAGGCCTCTTGATAGCGTTTTTGCTTCAATTCTAAATTACAAGCTTGGCTATATGCTTCCCTATAGCGAGGAACATCGTGCAGTACTATTTGAAACTCCAAACGAGCACTATCGTATTGCCCTACTTGGGCATAAGCCCTACCCAATAGAAAATGCAAATCAGGATAATCCGGACGTTTAGACAAACCTTGTCTGCTTAATTGAATACACTTATAATAGTTTTTGTTATTGAACTGTATAGTGGCTTGATCCAATAACTCATCCGCATTGGTACGTTTTGTTTTTACCAATTGGGCATGCAGAGGCACAGCACATAACAGCAATACAAAGCTCAGAATCCAGGTTTGTAGAAACTTCATCGTTGTTCTCATAATCGTTTTTTCAATTCGGGTTTAATGCTAGGTAAGCTTTGGTTTTTCGGTTTCTATATATGGATTGGTTTCTGGAAAATTTTTAAGCAGCTTTTGCTGGCTTGGGTTGCTGGCCAAAGCCTTGACGCTGCATATTACCCCAGTTATGACGCCTATTGGTAATAAAGAACCAATAGCCACGTAGGGCAAAAAATACAATCAATGGGTGATAAATTAACGGCTCTAAAAACGCCATAAAACATATACCTATTACTTCTCGCCAGGTTTTATAGTGGCGGTAGGTGATTTGATCCCACAATATGGCCAAGGTAGCCACCATTACCGCATACCAATACACGAAAATGATGAGTATTTTGGCAAATGGCCAGTTTATTTGATTGGTAACAATGATATATACATAGTACAAAATACCGGTAAACTCAATGATGGGGGCAATGAACTCATACAAAAACGTATAAGGAAATACCACCATACCTAATCTACCATATTCAGGGTTAAACAGCACCTTACGGTGTATGCTCATAATTTCAAACAAACCACGGCCCCAGCGGGTACGTTGCCTACTAAATACTTTCATATTGGGCGGGCCTTCCGTCCAGCATTGGGTAGTAGGAATATACCTGATGGCATACTTCATTTTGTTATCCATCATGTAGGTACACATACGGGTAACCATATCCATATCTTCGGCAAAAGATTTACCATCGTACCCACCGGCTTTAATAGCTATTTCCTTATCAAACAATCCTAAACCGCCCGATACATTGGGCACACAGTTTACATAGCTCCAACCCATTTTACCCAATACGTAAGCACGTACATACTCCATTTCCTGAAAACGGGGAAGGTATTTTTTGGGTGGACGAACACGAGTAATAACCCCTTCATCTACCTCACAACTATTGGCAATACGCAGTGTAGCAC
>RDXK01000305.1 GCA_004292605.1 Bacteroidota bacterium | reverse complement strand
GCGTTTTCAAAATCTATCGGGTTTACTTTATGCGGCATGGCACTAGAACCTACTTCGCCTGCCTTGGTTTTTTGTTTAAAATAATCCATGCTAATGTATTGCCATACATCTTTACATAAATCAAGCAATACCACATTAATACGTTTGATGGCATCGCAATGAGCCGCTAGCATATCGTAGTGTTCTATTTGGGTAGTAAACTGCATACGGCTAAGCTCCAAACGCTGTTCTACAAATTCATTGGCAAGCGCTACCCAATCTTTTTTAGGGTAAGCTACATGGTGGGCATTAAAATTACCTGTAGCACCTCCAAATTTGGCCGCGTACGGTATATGTAATAATAAATTCAACTGATTATCTAACCGTTCTACAAACACCATCAATTCCTTACCTAATAAGGTGGGGGAAGCCGGCTGGCCGTGGGTTTTGGCTAGCATGGGTACTTGCATCCATTGCACGGCAAGTGCGTATAAACCATTCCGTAAGTTTACCCAAGCTGGCAGCATTTCATACTCCAAACAATGTTTCCAACTTAATGGGATGGCCGTATTATTTACATCCTGCGATGTTAGTGCAAAATGAACCCATTCCTTAATATGGCCTAACTGTAGGGTTTCCAACTGTTGCTTTATAAAGTATTCCACCGCCTTTACATCGTGGTTGGTGGTTTTTTCTATTGCCTTAATGGCTTCAGCATGTTCTAGCGTAAAATCATCGGCTATTTGCTGGATTTGCAGCTTTTGTTTGGGGGTGATTTTTAGAAAATTCTTATCGGCCAAAAACAATAGATAGGCTATTTCCACCACAACTCTATATTTGATTAAGGCAAACTCCGAAAAGTAGTTTTGCAGGGTAGCGGTTTGGTGTTGGTACCTACCGTCGATGGGTGAAATAGCTGTTAAACTTGGCATATGATAATTAATTGAAGCCGTAGCAACTACTAGCTTGTTTATTTGTTTTATTTGCGGTGCAAAAGTAAATTGAATTGAACAGAATTAGGGTAGGAGCCGTAAGTTATTTAAACACAAAGCCATTATTGTACGGTTTACATCATTTTGAACCGCTGCAAAACAGGTTTTCGTTGGTGGAAGACTATCCATCTGCCGTTTCAAAAAAACTACAGGACAATGAAATAGATGTTGGCCTTGTACCCGTAGCGGTAATACCCACGTTGGCTTTTGCGGAAATTATTAGTGAATACTGCATTGGTGCCGAAGGAAAAGTAGCTAGTGTTTGCTTATTTAGCCAGGTACCATTACAAGAAATTGATACTATTTTGCTGGATTTCCAAAGTAGGTCGAGCATTGCCTTATGCCAAATACTTTGTAAGGAGTTTTGGGGTATTCAGCCAAAATTTGTACCCGCTACTGCTGGTTTTGAAGCATTGGTAAGTGGAACCACCGCTGCTGTAATTATTGGTGATAGGGCTTTTGCACATTTAAACACTACGCCCTTTGTGTACGATTTAGCCGAGGCATGGCAGCAATACACCCAATTACCGTTTGTATTTGCTGCTTGGGTAGCCAATAAAGCTTTACCGAGAGATTGGATAGATGTATTTAACCAAGCCAATGCACTAGGCTTGCAGCATATACCAGAAGTAGCAGCTAACTATGCCATAGCAGATTACAGTTTATTGAAGTACTATACCGCCAATATTAGCTACCGCCTAACACCGCAAAAAAAGCAAGGGTTACAATTGTTTTTGCAAAAGCTTGCTAAGCTGTAATTCGCTGTTCTATAGAAGCAATCATATCGGCCACAGTTTTCCATTTTAGTACTTCTTCGTTTTTAAAGCGAATTTTAAAATGTTTTTCTACCGCCACTACAAGTTGAATATGGTTGATAGAATCCCATTCCTCAATATCGTTGGCACTGTGCTCAGGTGTAATTTGTACATCTTCCACATCCAATACATCTTCAAAAATGGTTTGTAATTGGCTAAGTATTTGTTCTGATGGCATGTAATATTTTTTAGGAATTGATATAATTGGGTGGATAATTGAGTGGTTTTTCTAAGGATAGCGAAAAGTAGTTTGCCTCCATTTCATCAAAACCAAATTGTTGATAGTGCTGAGCTACCAATCCGTTTTTCTTGGTAGGTATATAGGCTGCTTCTAGCCGCTGATACCCTTTTTCTTTGGCTTGTATTATCAACTGTTGAAGGGTAAACCATTCCATTCCTAGCTTTAGTACACGGCAGCTCATAAACCAATTTTCAATAAATAGGGTTTCCGCATTTTTGGGTTTGGCTATTACCACAGCTACTAAGCCATAGTTCCCTAATTTATCGGCTAAACTGATGGCTAAACTAATGTTGGCATTTTCACCACTTATTTCTAGCAATTCCGCTTCGGAATACCGAACCGTACGCAGATTAAACTGATTGCTTCGGGCCGATAATTGAGCTACTCTCGGGATATTAAAGGTGGAAAAAGGCTCTACTGTGGCTTGTAAACAAAGACTTTGCAAGAAACCAGCTTCATCCGTAAACGATTTTGAAATTTGAACCCGCTTAGCTTCCTGCTGGTACTGCAATGTTCGTTCCTCATCGTTGGCGCTAAAATTGGCCGTTTCAAACAAGTGTTGTTGTTGTAAAAAACGAAGATACTCGGTGGGGTCCTCGGGTAGTTCGGGTACAATAATATCTGGTATGGCAGAACGTACCACGCCCCGCTCATGCGGATTATCATCTAGAAACACCATGCTATCAAATCCTATATTTAGAATTTTTTGTATGTGTAAAATATTGTTCACCTTCGATTCCCAATTGGCCACAAAAACAGCAATATCTTGTAAACGCAACACCATTTCTGGGTGACTTTCAAACGGCTCCTTAGCTATATGCTCCGTGTTTTTGCTACACACGGCTAGTAAAATACCGCGTTGGTTTAAGTGCTTTAGCCATAGCTGAAACTCGGTAAACACTTTCCCCATTCCAAAGCTTCCTATTTGTATGCCTTCTAGTCCATCGTCGCCAATAATACCGCCCCATGTAGTGTTATCTAAATCTAGCACAATACACTTTACAAAACGCCCTTCTATAGCCTGTATAATTTTTGTGCTAAGTGCTGCTATATATGGCAAAAAATCAATGCTATAAGCCATATCAGCATTGTAGTATTGATGACTGTCCTTCACTACGGAAAGCCCTACCTGTAAGGCTTCCGACTGGTAATCGGCCAAGTGCAGTTGCGGGTTCTGCTGAGCCAATTCCATCAGTTTTAGGTTGGTGAGTTTCAGCTGATAACTGGCGGAACTATTCACTTTATTGGCAAAACTTCCCCAAGTATCATCGTTGTATTCTATCAGGGTATTTCCTATAATTTTTGTGGTGGG
>RDXK01000112.1 GCA_004292605.1 Bacteroidota bacterium | reverse complement strand
TGGTAGACGATGCTCAACCCGTTGAGTACGATCAACCCCTGTTTTTAGTAGAGCCAGCCTAGTAATAAACAGCTTCACTTTTTACAAGAACAGTGTAGCCGTTTACTTTTTATTTTGAAATCAGTTTCATCAGTTACTACTATGTTCAAAAAAATATTGATTGCCAATAGAGGCGAAATTGCCCTACGCGTTATACGCACCTGTAGGGAAATGGGAATTAAAACCGTGGCCGTTTATTCTACAGCCGATAAAGATAGCCTACACGTAAAATTTGCCGATGAAGCCGTTTGTATAGGTAAACCGCAAAGCAGCGAAAGCTATTTGAATATACCACATATTATGGCCGCTGCAGAAATTACCAATGCCGATGCTATCCACCCAGGCTATGGTTTTTTGGCAGAAAATGCCAAGTTCTCTCAAATATGTGCCGATCATGGAATTAAATTCATTGGTCCTACACCGGAAATGATTAACGCCATGGGCGATAAAATTACCGCCAAGGAAACCATGATTAAAGCGGGTGTACCCGTAATTCCTGGTAGCGATGGTTTATTACAAAGTGTGGAAGAAGCTAAACACCTAGCTAAAAATGTAGTAGGGTACCCCGTAATATTAAAGGCTACCGCCGGTGGTGGTGGTAAAGGTATGCGGGTAGTGTGGCACGAAGAAGAATTGGAAAAGGCCTACAATAACGCCAAAGCCGAAGCAGCAGCATCGTTTAAAAACGATGGTATTTACATGGAGAAGTTTGTAGAAGAACCTCGACATATTGAAATACAAGTAGCAGGCGATCAATACGGTAAAGTATGCCATATGAGCGAACGCGACTGTAGTATACAACGTAGACACCAAAAACTGGTGGAGGAAAGTCCTTCCCCATTTATGACGCCCGAGTTACGCAAAGCCATGGGCGAAGCAGCTTGTAAAGCAGCATCCGCCATCAACTATGAAAGTGTAGGAACCATAGAGTTTCTGGTAGATAAACACCGGAATTTCTACTTTATGGAAATGAATACCCGTATTCAAGTAGAGCATTGTGTAACCGAGGAAGTAATTTATTTCGACCTTATTAAGGAACAAATAAAAATTGCTATGGGTGAGCCCATTTCAGGTAATAATTATGAGCCTGTAATGCATGCCATAGAATGCCGTATAAATGCCGAAGATCCGTACAACGATTTTCGTCCATCTCCCGGAAAAATTACCGTACTACACACACCAGGTGGGCATGGGGTACGTGTAGATAGTCATGTATACGCCGGCTACACCATTCCGCCGTATTACGATAGTATGATAGGTAAATTAATTACCGTTGCCCGTACCCGTGAGGAAGCTATAGATACCATGTATCGTGCCTTGAGCGAGTACGTAATCGAAGGTGTAAAAACCACCATACCGTTCCATTTGCAATTGATGCAGAATGAAGACTTTAGGGCGGGAAATTTCAATACCAAATTTTTAGAATCATTTCAAATGAAAAAATAGAAAAGCTCCCCCACAAGGGGAGTTTTTTTTACCCTATTTTATGCAACCGTATAAGCAAATAACCATCGCTTGTAGCGATAACGAAATGCAGGAAACTGTAATAGCCCTACTAGCCGATATTGAGTACGATGGTTTTGAACAGCAATCCGCCGCTGTGGTAGCCTATATACCTACCGAGCTATTTAATGAGCAAGTATTAACCGATATGTTGGCTCCTTTACAGTTGCCAATAGCGGTTGCCGATTTGGAGCAGAAAAACTGGAACGAGGTTTGGGAAAGCAATTTTCAACCCATTACCGTAGGTAATTTCGTAGCTGTGAGGGCCCATTTTCATGAAGCTATTCCAAACGTAGAACATGAGTTGGTAATAACACCAAAAATGAGTTTTGGCACCGGGCACCATGCCACCACTTATTTGATGATGCAGCAAATGCAAAACATCGATTGTAAGCAAAAAGCTGTGTTCGACTTTGGTACGGGCACCGGCATTTTAGCCATACTAGCGGAAAAACTAGGTGCCAAAAGCGTGTTAGCAACGGATAATGAGGATTGGACGGTAGAAAACGCCCAAGAAAATGCGGCAAATAACCATTGCCAAGTAATTACGCCACAGTTATTAGATGTAGTACCGCAGCAAAAGTTTGATATTATTTTGGCCAATATTAATAGGCATGTATTATTAGCGTTTATGCCTGCCTTGGCCGCAGCGTTAAACCCCGGTGGTACCATTTTATTTAGCGGTATTTTGGTGGAAGATGAAGCTATTATGCGGGAAAGTATTACCCAGCAACCGCTTCAAATACAAGATATTCAATCGAAAAACGGCTGGCTATGTATACAGGCGGCAGCCATTTAATCATGTGAATTTATCATTAATTTTTTCAAAAGCCTTATATTGCAAATCCAACTAATAGTAGATATGCAGGAATTTTTGCTCATTGTGCTGGCGTATTTAATAGGCTCTGTACCTACAAGTGTGTGGGTAAGCAAAAGCTTTTTTGGAATAGATATACGCGATTACGGTAGCGGCAATGCTGGTGCTACCAATACCTATCGTGTGCTGGGAAAAAAATGGGGCACATTTGTAATGGCGGTAGATATGCTAAAAGGCGTTCTGGCTACATCGCTCTACATTTTACTACCTTATTATTTGACCGACGAGTGGGATAGAACCAATTTTATGGTAGGGCTAGGTTTAGCCTCTATAGTGGGTCATATTTTTCCTATTTGGGCAGGTTTTAAAGGTGGTAAAGGGGTGGCTACTCTATTTGGTATGGCCATTGCCATTCAGCCATTAGTAGCCTTGTGCTGTGTAGGGGTATTTTTGTTGGTGCTTTTTTTAACACGTTTTGTAAGTTTAAGCAGCATTTTAGCAGGTATTGCGTTTGCGGTATTTATACTATTTATTTTTAATGAAAAGGAGCCACTGTATCGCATATTTGCGGTGTTGGTAGCATTGATGATTACACTTACACACCAAAAAAATATTAACCGAATTATTAAGGGAACCGAGGCCAAAGTGCCCCTGTTTAAGAAACGGAAAAAACAAGAACCTTAACTTCAATTTTGGCCAAGCAAATAGCTTGGCTTTATTTTTGCCAAGAAGTATCAAATTCGTGCAATATGACTGTTAAAGTACTAACCACCCTTGCGGTAATGGGTTTATTAGCCATAGGCTGTACCAGAAATGCGATAACCGGTCGTCGCCAGTTTAGTTTAATTAGCGATGCCGAAATAAACTCCATGAGCGATGCTCAGTACCGCCAGTTCCTAACATCCAATAAAATACTTACTACGCAGGGCAATCGGGATGTAGCCATGGTAAATAGTGTAGCTCAAAAATTAATAGCAGCTATACAAACCTATTATACGGAGCAAGGGTTAGCCAACGAACTCAATAATTTTAAGTGGGAAGTGAATTTGGTACAGGATAACCAAGTAAATGCTTGGTGTATGCCCGGTGGTAAAATTGTAGTGTACACAGGTATATTACCTGTTACGAAAAACGAAGAAGGCTTGGCGGTAGTAATGGGTCACGAAATAGCACACGCTTTGGCCAAACATGGCAAGGAGCGTATGAGCCAAGGATTGTTTCAGCAAATGGGTGGCCAAGCTTTAAGCATAGCACTGATGAACAAACCCGCCGAAACACGTAACCTTTTTATGGGTGCGTATGGCCTTGGTAGCAATGTAGGTTTTGTGCTACCTTTTAGTAGAAAAAATGAATTAGAGGCAGATGTGTTGGGTTTACGTTTTTCCGCTTTAGCGGGCTATAACCCACAGGAAGCTATTAGTTTTTGGCAAAGAATGGGTGCCCTTGGTGGCGAAAAACCCGCCGAACTATTAAGCACACACCCTGCCGATGAACGCCGAATAGCCGAGCTAAAACAAGCAATGCCAGAAATACTAGCTAAGTATTACAAGAAAAGCTAATTAAGTGGAACCTGTGGGCTCAAAACCTTACACAATAAAGGTTTCTGCCATTTTAGTGCAAGTTTTTATTGCTAAAACCAAAAAAAATGCGTTACTTTTGCATACTGATTTTTTTTAAAAAATTAATGTCGCAGAATGTCTACAACGCCCACTATGTTGGAAAAACTTCAGTTGAAGGACGAGAAAAATTTACTGATTCAGGGTTTACCTTCTTCAATTGAAAAGCAGTTTGTTAAGTTAAGTTATTCAAAAAATGTTACGCCACTTTTAAAGTCGAAAAAAGTAGATTTTGCTTTGGTGTTTGCCATTTCGCAAAACCAGCTTTGTGGTATTTTGAAAGATGTACTGCCCGCTTTACATGGCGAAAGCAAGCTTTGGGTAGCCTACCCTAAAAAAACCAGCAAAATCGTAACCGATTTAAACCGGGAAGGTTGCTGGCAGTTTGTGATAGATAATGGCTACGAGGAAGTACGCCTGATAGATTTAGACAATGTATGGAGCTGTGTAAGGTTTAAACTCACTGAAAGTTTGCCGAATAAAGAGCGTGCCTTTGCCGAAATTAAAATGCCGAATTTTGACAATGCCGATTTTGATAAGCGTTTAGTAGCTGCCCCTGTGGAGCTAGAAATACTATTCAAAAAGCACAAAGAAGCAAAGGAGTTTTTTACCAGTTTGCCGTTCAACAACCAAAAAGAATATATTAGTTGGATAAATACTGCCAAACGCAGCGATACCCGCCAGCGCCGCTTGGAAGCTACTTTAGAAAAATTATTGTCTAAAAAGCAAAACCCGAACGAAAAATAGTTATTACACAAAGCCCAGCATCAAGTTGGGCTTTTTTATTGCTAAAAAATACTCCGTGCTGAAAGCCTTGCCAGTAAAGCGTTTCGTCTTTTGCCATTTTCGGGGTACAACCACATTTCTACCAAGCTAACAGCTGTGCCTGCATTTTGGCAATTCTGTCTTCAAGCTTTTCGCTACTCATACTTTCTCGCAATTCATCTACCTTAATAGGAAAGCTAAAAGGTGTAAACTTTTTAGGATGTATGATGACGATTTCGCTGTTCTGTATACGGGTAAGCATAGCACGTAGGCGAGTTTCTTCTAACTGCTGATCCATCACTTCTTGGTAGGCTTGGCGTAATAAAATGTTTTGGGCATCGTACTCATTAAACACCTTAAATAGCAACGACGCAGAACTTTGTAAGTGCCTTGCCTTTTTTTGCTCCCCGGGAAAACCTTGAAAAATAAGTCCACCAATTACAGCAATATCCCTAAACTTTCGTTTAGCCATTTCGCTGCTGTTTACGCTGCATTGTATATGCTCCGTAATATGGGTTAACGAAAAAAGCTGGTATACGTTTTCGGCATTAATAGGTATTGGCTGATCGCTTAAGAGTTCAAAACCATAATCGTTCATTACATAGCTGATGGTAATGGGTTGTATTTGCGATAATCGGTACGTGAGTATGGCCGCCAAAGCCTCGTGTACCAAACGCCCCTCAAATGGGTAGCAAAACACATGATAGCCATCCTTGCTTTGAATATGTTCTATCAACAGTTGGTTGGGCTTGGGAACTATCGATAGCTGCTGCTGTAAGCTAAATATCGGTGCTAGTGTTTGTACTTCTTGGCACTGCTGCTGTATGGGTAAACCCACTTGGTGCAAAGTATTGCGTAGCAATTCGCCTAAATTAGCACTTAGCGGCATACGGCCACCTACCCAGCTAGGTACAATGGCTTTTTTACTGGTACTAGGTTTTACTATGGCGGTCATCTCTTTAATCAGCAATAACTCCACATTTCTACCCGCTAGGGTAAACACATCGCCGGTGTTTAGTTTGCTCACAAAATACTCTTCTATCACGCCAATAAACTTGCCACTCATGAGTTTCACCTTCATCATAGCATCGCTTACAATGGTGCCAATGTGCATACGGTGCCGCATGGCTATGGCCCTACTTTGAATCCAATAAAAACCGTTTTCATGTAGTACTTTCTTATAATCGTCGTATGCTTCTAAAGCTTTACCGCCCGATGTTAGGTTGGCTAATATTTGCAGCCATTCTGTTTCTATCATTTCGGCAAAACAGTGTGTGGTAGTAAGCATTTGGTAGGCCTGCTGCTGCTGAAAGCCACCGCCAATAGCTAGCGTACACAAAAACTGAATCAATACATCAAAACAAAGTACCATAGGTGGTTTACTTTCTATGGTGCCCACATCTATGGCTTTTTTTAGGGCAGCTGCTTCTAGTAATTCTAAACTATGTGTGGGCAAAAAATACACCGTACTTACCTCGCCTGGTTGGTGCCCGCTACGGCCTGCCCTTTGTAAAAAACGGGCTACACCTTTGGGGGAACCTACTTGTATAATGGTATTTACGGGGCGGAAATCTACCCCTAAATCTAGGCTTGCCGTACATACTACCGCTTTAAGCTTTTGGGTATGTAAAGCTTCCTCCACCCAAACCCTTAACTCCTGCTCTATGCTGCCGTGGTGTAGGGCTATAGCGCCTGCCAGCTGCGGAGCTATTTGTAGCAAAGTTTGGTACCAAATTTCGCTCATACCCCGTGTATTGATAAATAGTAGGGTGGTGCCATTTTGTTCTATAATGGGCACTACTTTATGGGCTAGTTTCAAACCTAAATGGCCGCTCCAAGGGTATTGTTCCACCTCATCCGGCACTATGCTGTGTACTGCATATTCCTTGCTTACTTGTGCTTTAATAATGCTAGTAGTACACTGTGGAAATTGTAGCACCAAGCTATGGGTAAGCACATGCAGTGCCTCTTGTAAATTGCCAATAGTGGCACTAATACCCCAAACGCGTATAGGCCTTTTTTGAATATGTAATATATGTGCTATGCCTAGTTCCACTTGAACGCCGCGTTTGCCGCCCAATAGTTCATGCCACTCATCTACCGCTATATTCTGTAGCGTTTTAAAAATATCTGCATGATTTTTTGGGGTAAACAAAAGGTGCAAACTTTCTGGCGTAACTATCCAAACTTCGGGGGCAAGTTTTTTCTGTTTTTGTCTATCCGCTAACGTGGTATCGCCATTGCGTACACCTACCTGCCAAGGAATACCAAGCTCCTGCAAGGCTTCCTGCATGGCCCGGGCTACATCTTTAGCCAAAGCACGTAAGGGTGTTATCCAAAGTAACTGCAAGCCATTTTTCGATTGTTGCTGGTAGGTAGTAGGGTGTTGATTTATAAAATGAATTACGGCACCTAAAAACACCGAAAAGGTTTTACCACACCCCGTAGGTGCATTTACCAAGCCACTTCCGTTTTGTAACATTTGCTCCCAGGTTTCCTCCTGAAATGCAAACGGCTGATAGCCTTTTTGGGCAAGCCATTGCTGTATTTTTTGGTAGCCTACAGTGGCCGTTAAGGGTGTGTTCATATAGTGGGTGCAGCGTAAGTGGGCAAATATTCTTCAAACTTTGTACGGGGTATATGAACGGCTCCCAAGCTTTCTAGGTGAGGGGTGTATACCTGACAGTCAATGAGCGTAACACCTTTATTTTTCAGGTGTTCCACCGCTTTTATAAAAGCAAATTTGCTGGCATTACTTACTAAGGAAAACATGCTTTCACCACAAAAAACAGATCCTATTTGTAAGCCGTATAATCCACCTACCAAATCGCCTTCCAGCCAGGTTTCCGCACTAAAAGCCCAGCCTTTATGGTGTAGGGCGGTGTAAGTGGTAATAATATCACTGTTTATCCATGTGCCGTACTGGCCTTGTCGTGGTATTTGCTCACAGCATTGAATTACATCGGAAAAGGCGGTGTTCCAGCTAAACTGGAAGTGGTTTTTTCTAATAATTTGCTGCATACTTTTGCTCACCTTTAGCTGGTTGGGGTACAATACAAAACGTGGGTTAGGAGCATACCATTGTGGTGTACTGCCTTCATACCAAGGGAAAATGCCTTTATGGTAAGCTTGTAAAATCGTGTTTTCTGTAATAGTACCGCCAGTGGCTAAACGGCCATCCTCATCGGCCAAATAAGTAGGTGGAAAAATGCTTTGCAAGGTAGCCATAGTTTATGCTTGGCTTTCAATGGTGGCGCCGATACCGCGTTCGGTAATAGCATTGCACATGGGCTTTAAATAGTCGAAACTGCCATTTTTTACTGAGCATTTGCCCTTAAAATGTACTACCATGGCACTTTGTTCGGCCTGTTCTGGCGTGTGTTGGCATACTTTTATAAGTGTTTCTATCACCCATTCAAAGGTGTTTACATCGTCGTTCCAAAGTATGAGCTGGTATTGGTTATCATCCACCAAAACATCTTCTTCCGCTACGTCTACCTCCGTTTCATATTGTTTTTTGTGCAACCACATGGTACAAAAATACGGCGCTACAGCCATGCTAAAAATTTTGTGTAGCCATTATGGTGGTAATACACAGTAATGCTGAAAATAATTCACTGGTAAAACCAAATGCATGGTTTGTAAAACATTCCCGCTGTTTGGTGCAATACTTGCCACCAAATGCTACAAAGCGGTTAAATTGCTGGCAAACATAAAATTACCCGCCGTTTGCGTAGCTGTAGTATTTTTTTACGCTGGGTTTGCATACTATTACTGCTTATCAACGTTGTGTATGGCCAGGAGCCTGTACACCGACTGCTAACCAATGCCAATGGTTTACCAAGCAATACCGTGTATAACTGCCTACAGGATAGCAAAGGTTTTGTGTGGATTGGGCACGATAAAGGCATGTCGCGGTACGATGGAAAACAATTTGTACACTATACAGCCAATGCCAAGCAAGGCCGCAGCCTAAGTAATATAATAGAGCTAAATGGGGTTATTTGGTGCCAAGATTTTTCTGGGAATTATTACTATGTATCCGCCGATACCTTGTTAAGCGATGCCACTATAGTGCCGCCTAGTTTTTTTTCGCCGGCGGTAGGTATAGGCAAATCTAGTTTAGCGGTGGTAGATGCTGCTTGTTTTCGGTTGTTTAATACCGTTACACGTAAACAAACCAAACTACCGCTACAAAAAGGTTTTTGCAGTTTTGGTATAGCGGTAGAAGGGGCCAGTGGGTATATGTATTTAAACGATGCACTTTTTAAGATTAATGAAAGTGGCTATACTAAAGTACAAGCAGTAAGCAACATCAATAAAAGCTTCTTTCACTTTAAAAAATTTGGCAATAAACTCTTACTTTTTACAAAAGATAGCTACCCGTATGTATACCAAATCAATGGTAATCAAATAGTACCTATTCTTAATGTATTACCTAAGGATATTTTTATTCAAGATGTATCGTTGGTAAACAACGAACTATGGATTTGTACTAGCAGCGGAGCCTATTGTTTTGATGCCAATTTACAGCCCAAATATAGCGGAAAAGTATTTTTTGGTAGAAACTCTATTACCCATGTAATGATGGATGCTGAAGGCACTTACTGGTTTTGTACCATTAATAAAGGGTTACTACTGGTAGATAATATTTACTCTATTATTCTGCCTTTTGGCGATGAAGTTTTTACCACTATTGCCAATGCAAAAAATCAATTGATTTTGGGTACCAATACCCACAAAATTGTGGCTTTTAAAAATGGAGCATTTAAACCATTATTGCAATTACCCAATAACCATGAAGTGGTAGATGTATTGGTGAACGATGAGCAGAACCTATTGGTAACTAGCTCTAGCGTAGTAAATGTTTACAAAAATGGTAAGCAGATAAGTAGCATTTCTTTGGCCGGTAAAAAATCTGTCTTACTCAATCCAAGTACTATTGTTACCGCTTTTTCCAGTGGTGTGCAGTTAATAGCTACCAATGCCAACCAACCCGTTCAATGCCCGCCATGGTTACAAAATACTCCGTATGCAAAATACCAGAATGGTAATTGGTACATTGTTTCCGATGTGCGGTGCCGTTATTTGGCTTTACGGGAGGAGGATAGTACCTTATTTGTGGCCACCGCTAAAGGACTTTATTTTTTTTCGCCAAGGGGTTATGGAAAGGTGCAATACAATGGTAAACCCATTTTTGCTTCGCAAGTATTAACCCATAAAAAAAATGTATACGTAGGAACCTATAATGATGGTTTATATATGATTAAGGACACCACAGTAGCAGCACATTACAGCTTTGTGAATAACCAAATTTCCAACGCTATTTACAAGCTAAAACAAAATGGTGATTACCTATGGATGATTGGCGATGAGCAATTAGTAAAGATGCATTTAGGTACAAAAAAAATTACCTATGTAAGTAGTGCCAGTGGTATACCAAAGGCGGAAATAAAGGACATTGCTTTTCAAAACAATCAGCTATTTGTGGCTACTAGTATGGGCTTGGTGGTATTGCCTGAGCAGGATGAGCAATTGAATCCAGTACCGCCGAGAATATACATCAACAAAGCAGCCGCCAATGGTGTGAATATACCTTGGGTAAACAATGCTACGTTACCGGCTAATGTAAATAGCTTGCAGTTTGCATTTTCTGTAGTTTCCTTTAAAGGCGATGAAAAGCAGCTGGTGCAATACCGAATTAACACTAGTAATTGGGTTACCATTGAGCCCGGTGCAAGAACTTTAGACTTACCAAAATTGGCGCCTGGTGCTTATAACATTGAGCTGCGAGCATTTAACGAAGCCGGTGTGGTGAGCCAAGAAAACGTGTGTGTACAGTTTACCATATCTGCACCGTTTTACCAAAGTATTTGGTTTTATGTAGTAGTGCTTTTGATAATTACTTCGTTGGTATACGGGTATTTTAAATGGCAGCTACGCTTAGTAAAGGCTTCTAATAAATTGCTGTCGGAAAAAATATCGTTGGAAAATGCCTTGCATAAAAGTGTATTGGCGTCCATAAAAAGCCAAATGAATCCGCATTTTATATTCAACGCTTTAAACACTATTCAAGCATATATATACACCAGCGATAAAAAAAATGCCTCTACTTATTTATCAAAATTTTCTGCATTAACACGTATGATTCTGGATATGAGTAATAAGGAAGTGGTTTCCTTATCGGAGGAAATAAAATCGCTGCAATTGTACTTGGAATTAGAGCAACTGCGTTTTGAAGATAAACTATCCTACACCGTAAATATTCAAGAATCGCTATCGCAGGAATCTATGTATTTGCCCAGTATGCTAATACAGCCTTATGTGGAAAATGCCATTAAACACGGCCTGCTACATAGCAAAAATAAATGGCAGTTACACATTGCTTTTAGTAGTACACCTAGCGGCGTATTAGTGTGTATAGATGATAATGGCATTGGCCGAAAAAAGAGTATGCAACTTAATAAACTGAGGCCCGATAAGCATATATCCTTTGCTGCTAAAGCCAATGCTACCCGCCTAGAGCTACTGAACCGTGGATTAAAAGAAGCTATTTCATTAGATATTATAGATAAGTATGATGATGCCGGTAATGCCATTGGCACCAAAGTGCTAATACATATACCCACCACCCACAAGAAAAACTTTACCCCCGATGCTAGCTAAATTGTTTAACTCATTCAACTCACACAAATGATTAAGTGTTTAATTATTGACGATGAACCGAAAGCCCGTATATTATTAAAAGCAATAATAGATGAATATATACCCGAGCTTACCATAGAAGCCATGTGTGAAGATTTACCGGCTGGGGTAAAAGCTATAAAAAAGCACAAGCCAGATATTATTTTTTTAGATATAGAAATGCCTGGGCATAGCGGCTTAGAGCTACTAGATTTTTTTGAGCCAGAAGAGGTAAATTTTAGTATCGTATTTACTACCGCCTATAATGAGTATGCCTTACAAGCTTTTAAATTTTCTGCGGTAGATTATTTGTTAAAACCCATAGACCATGTGGAGTTAATTGCTGCCGTACAAAGGTTTCACCAGCAAAAGGAAATTAGGAATATTGAGCGTTTGCAAGCCTTAAAAACAAACCTTACCAGCAGTACAGATATTCATACCAAACGCTTGGTAATAAATACCTCACAAAGTACTTTTTTTATTAAGCCTGCGGATGTAGTAATGATTAAAGGTGATGCAAGCTATAGCGAGTTTTATTTACAGGATGGCACCAAACTTTTAGCAAGCTATAATTTAAAACACTATGAAGATTTGTTGGGT
Source organism: Bacteroidota bacterium (assembly GCA_004292605.1). Lineage (GTDB taxonomy): Bacteria > Bacteroidota > Bacteroidia > Chitinophagales > Chitinophagaceae > UBA10646. The sequence goes on along the minus strand of RDXK01000112.1, from coordinate 20,077 downwards.
GGATTACAAACTTTCTTCCGGTGCCACAAAAGTTATATAGTAAATATTTTTTGTATAGAACAAATGAACCGGCAAGATGGTACATCGTTAAAACTAAGCGGTGGTTTGCAGGCTCTTATTAGTGCCAATAGGGTAGATGAGCTATTGGAAAAATTGAAATAGTCTACTTTATAATTGTTCCAAAAACTCAACAGTTTTTTCCAAAACAAGCTGGCTTTCTTTAAACGTAAAATTGAACTGAAACTCATGCGGTAGTTTGGGTTCATAACTTTTATCAAACAGTACCGTGGTGGTAGGCACGTTAAGCTGTATAAGTTTTTGTGACATTTGTACGCTACTTTCACCCGCTAGCGGGTCGGCATTGCCCACAGTAAGCAATGTTTTTGGGAATTGATTACCTACCGCATGGTATACACTAGCCGATTCAAATGAAGGCTCCACCGTGGCTTGTCGGCTACCGCTATAACTCCACAAAAACGTGTTAAACAGATAGCCTTTTACACCCGACAAGGGTAAGTTTTTTACATGGTGTGGCCCGCAATGTAGTACCACTGCTTTTAGTTGGCTGCTATCTACCGTGTGCACTACAGGTATAGTGGCTGCATAGGCTGTATCGTACGCAGCCAAGGCTACTTGGGCGGTTATATGGGCGCCGCCAGAGTCGCCAGCTAACACTAACTTCTGTTTATTGATACCCAATTTTTCGGCGTTTTTTATCAAATACTCTAGTGCAGCCATGGTTTGCAAAATTGGTGTGGGGTAATGGTGTTCCGGACCTACTAGGTAGTCGATAGCCGCCACTACAAAGCCCTTGCCACTGAGTATTTTGCAGTAATTTTCTACTTGTTCCTTTGAGCCAGATAAAAAGCCGCCACCATGAATCCAAACTACGGTAGCTGCATTGGCTGAGTATTTTTCAGGGTAATGAATGGTGAGTTTACTCTCTGGAAATGCCGTGGTATAAACTAGGTTGGTGGTGCTTTTAACCGTTGGTGGAACTAGGGGTAGTAATGCCTCATTGGTTTTAATAGCTTCCTTGTTAAAAACCCATCGTAACAACATAGCCGCCGGCCAATAGCTTACACTACACCAAATAGTGATTACCAACAGTAGGCTGGCAAGTGTGATAGCCAGAATTTTAACGTATTTCATGATGTATTAAATGTAGGAGATGCTAATTCCTTGGCCTAATGAAACTGGCGTTAATATTTTGTTCAACGATGATGCGGGAAGTACTAGTGTAACAATAAAGTTAAACTTTACGTAAGCATTTGCAGTAACTCATCAATTTTTTCACTAGTAATAGGTACTTCCAGTTGGTTAGTAAATTGAACCAAACCACCATCCGTTCTCATTACTTTTTTGATGTGTTCGGTATTGATTAGGTAACTTCTATGGCACCTAAAAAAACCACTAGCCGGCCCAAGTAAATCTTCAAAATGTTTTAAGTTTTTACTTATCAAATGTTGGGCATCTGTAGTAAGGTAAAAAGTACAATAGCTACCCTCTGCTTTAATGTATAAAATATCGGTAAGGTTTACTACCTCTATACCACCGGCTACAGGTAAAGCTATTTTTCGAATGCTGCCCGATAGGTTTTGCTGCAAGGTTACTAACGAGGATACTTGTGCATTGGTTTTGCTATGTATTTTCTTTACTTTCTCTACCGCTCTATTGAGTTGATCTATTTGTATGGGTTTTAGCAAATAATCAATAGCCGATAATTCAAAGGCTTTAATAGCATATTCATTAAAGGCAGTGGTAAATATGATGTGAAATTGAATTTCAGATTCATCAAAAAAGTCAAGTATTTGCAGGCCACTGTACCCCGGCATTTCAATATCAAGAAATACAATTTCAGGATGATGTTTTTTAATACTACGTACACCGCGTGGTAAATCGAAACATTTATCTACTACCGATACATCGCTATGGTTTTTCTCTACCAATACTTGTAGCAGGTTGGAGGCTCGTACTTCATCTTCTATAATTACTGCTTTTAACATGCTGCTACAATTAGTTACAAATCTGCATTTTTAATAACGATTACGGTTTTTGGTTTTGTAAACCCTTGTTTTTACTGCATGAAAGGGCGCTTTCAGTTTATAAAGGTAGTTTTAGTAAAACCGTAGTTCCTGTGCCCACACCTAAGTGGTTTACATGATCGGTTATGGAAAGTTCTATTTTTCTACTTCGGTTTTGGTTTAATAATTCCAATCGGTTTTGATTGGCTTTGGTGGCGAAAGATTGATGACTTTTAGGCCGTTGGCTATTTATTTGTTGGCTTTTTACACGGCCTACACCATTGTCAAAAATAGCGATCTGTAAATAGTCGTGCTGCATCGATATGTTGATCGATAATTGCCTATCGGCCGGCTTATGTAGCAATCCATGTTTGATGGCATTTTCCACATAGGGCTGCACCATCATGGGTGGAATTTCTATTTGGTCGGTTGGTACCGATGGGTCTACCGTAATTACTGCATGCAGGGTGTTTTCAAAACGCATTAACTCCAAATCAAGGTACAGTTGAAGCATACTTATTTCCCCGGAGAGTGGTATGTGCGTAAGCTGACTAGCATCGAGTATTTGACGAATTAAATCGCTGAATTTACCCAAGTAGCTGTTGGCCTTATCTTCATCGTTAGTGTATATGTACGATTGTATGGTGTTCAGTGCATTGAAAATAAAATGTGGGTTCATTTGGCTACGTATGGCCGCTAACATACCGTCCCGTGCGTGGGCCTGCAAGTTCATTTTTTCAATAATCAATTTATTTTTTTGATTAATGTTTTCTATACGCAATGCTACTATGATGGCTATAATAAGAAAAACAAGAGAAGCTACTGCTAACCAAAGCCACCAATTTTGCCACCAACCTAGGGCAATGGTAAATACCACCATTACAGGTTTGCTTTCGGTGCCATCCGTGGCTACTGCCATTACTTCAAAAGTATATTTACCTGGCGATATGGTTGGAAAGTTTACTCCATACTGTGTTGCGGGTACGGTTATCCATTGAGCATTCTCGCCTACCATTCGGTATTTAAACGCGTATTCTATACTACTACTGCTAACGGCGGATAGTAGAAACTGTATATTATTAGTGCCGTTTGGCAAGTTAAACCCAGTAGTTTCCGCGGTATCTATTTTTATGCCGTTGGCAAATACATCATCGATAAAAGTGGTAAGTTTATAGTTGTTCCTTTTTTGGTTTAGGGTATAATGGTATAGCCATTGCCCATCGGTTACATACGCAGTATTTTCAATGATGGCAAAATCTTTCATAATGGTTTGGGAAAATGGAACTGAAGTGCCATGATGCACTAGTTTGTTAGCCTTAGCATTCCATTCCTCTAATCCATTCGGTGTTAAAATCCAAACACTATTTCCATACTGTTTTACTTTCAATACGGTATTACTCGGCAGTCCATTTTGGGTACCAATTTGGTATTGCAGTAATCCGTTTTTGTACACTAACACTCCGTTAGTAATAGTGCCTACATATATATTATTATTTAGTTGGCAAATGCTAGTGCCAAATACGGCTTTATTTTTATAAGTAAGTTCCCGAATGGTTCGCTGTTTGATAGAAAATACACCATCAATAAATACGCCGTACATGGTTTTGCTATCCTGCTGGTAAGTGATGGCCTTACAGCGTTTCGCCCGAATTGTTTTGTTGGCTTTATTTTTTCCTACTTCCAATAAGCCATAGGGGTCGCCTATCCATATTTTATTATCCGCTGCAGCTATACACTTTACGGACGATGTATTGGCTATCAGTTCTAGGCTATTTAGATCGTCATTGAAATTATACACCGAAATACTTCCCACAAAAAGTTGATTAGCCACTGTTTGAATACTTTGAAATGCGGTGGCAGTTTTATTTTTTACTTTAGCTACTAGCTTTTTCCCTTGTAGTGTATAAATAACACCGCCGTTACTGGCAGCCCATACTTGGTTTTTATACACCGTTAAGGCGTTCAATGCATCTCTATGTCCATCTTCCCAAACTTGGGTTTTTTGGTACGGAAAACTTGTGCTTGGTACTACGTGTATACCACTATCTAGGCTCGAAATCCAAATATTATTAATGTTGTCCACCACTATATCGGATGCTTTCTTGCCTTTTAAAATATCCAATCCTGCACCCAATAAAATGCTTTTTTTATTGGTAAAAAGCCATGATTGTTGTGGGTTAATAGAGGCAATGCGGTAGTTTTCTAATTCAGATTGAAAGGTTCTGTGAACTATGTAGTTATTCTTATTAATATCGATGGTGATGGCGCCTATGGTTTTATTGTCAAGCATTTGTAAATAAACCGTGTCATTTATTCTACCAAGGTATTTAGTGAAATAGTTGGCTCGTTTGCCAGTAAACATTGGATTAATTTTTTCAAACGCATTGTTGCGTAAAATTAGCCAAGATGTATCTCTTGCTATAAACACTTCGTTTTTATATAACAATATGTTGGGATGGTCAAAACCCTTACCGTCTGGTGTTTTTACTACAGTAGATGTTTTATTATGAATGTTGTAAACAAAAAGGCCTTGGTTGTGCGAAGCAACGATGTAATCATTCTTATAAGGTAATATGGTGGGAAAATTTTGCTGTGCACGCCAATCGTAAGAGTCAAGAAGTTTTAGTTGGTTGTTTTCTATATAAAATACTTGTGCCCCGAAATTATTTGTCCATATAGTGCCATTTCCATCTTCGCAAATATTGCTTAAACTCATATTGTTTTGAAGCGGATGGGTGTAGGTAATATATTTGGTACCATCGAAGCGACTAATACCTTGGGAGTGACCAATCCATAAAAATCCCTTTGAGTCTACAAACAAATCATACACCTCTGTACTCGGGAGCGACTTTGATATTTGGGTAAATGTATTTTTAGTTTGGGCCAATAGTACATTAGCTATAACGCTCACTAAAACTACCAGTAAATAATACCTAAATTTCATGGCATAATATAATAACCGTTTGTGGGTATATTTATGCAAGTTTACAAAACCCCTGTTTCACTTTACTAAGCACTAGTAAGGCTTTACAGGAAATAATTTACTACTCATGCTTTTTAAGTTTGGCTTTTACAGTTCGCTGCTGCTTATTTTCTTTGTACACACCATAGTTTACTGTGCCATGTTTATGTATAGGTACTATACACAGCAGCGAGTGGCCAGTAAATGGCTGGCATGGTTTTTACTATTGGCAGCATTGTACCTAGCCCCGTGGATGCTTGGTTTTGCTGGCTGGTACGATGCCCAACCTTACCGAGATATTTTGTTTTACACGCCATTCCAACAGTTGCTATTGATAGGCCCCGTACTATTTTTTTATGTGCAAGCTACCTTTAACCCATCATTAGAAATTAAAGGCAGGCAATGGTGGCATTTTGCACCCGGTTTGCTGTATAATGTAGGATGTGTATTGGCTTGGGTGTATGATAAATGGGTAGCGAAGCAATATGTTTTTTTAGCCTCACAGAACGATCCCGATTTTCACCCCATCTATCAATTGGTAGGTTTTATAAGCATGATGGTATACTTGGTGTTATCTATCAAATATTATTACGCGTATAAAGCTGCTATAGAGCAAGTGCTAAGCAATGCTGCTAATTTTCTTTTTAGTTGGGTTCGGAATTTCTTGATTGCTTTTTTGCTTATTCAATTGGCGTGGATTTTAAACGCGGCCGCAGGGTATATTTTTAATGTTTCGTATGCCGATGTGTGGTGGTATTTTTTAGGTTTCTCCATCATTACCTATTACATAGCCATAGCTGGCCATGGTAATATGATAGAGGCCAAAGTATTTTTTAAGAGCGATGTGTTTGCTAACCATCAGCAAGTTTTGTTTTTACAAAGGGCGCCAGAACTGTTGGCCTATAACCATCAGGGCAACTTTGAAAATATAGAAGTAGCCACGCAGGAAACCGCTGTAGCGAATGCCGATTTACAAGAGTGGAAGCAAAAAATAGAGCAGCTACTCACGGCTGAAAAAATGTATGAACAGCCCGAACTGAGTTTGTTACAGCTAGCCAAACCGCTGGGCGTAAATATTGCACAGCTAAGTAAATACATTAATGCTGGGTTTGGATTGAATTTTAACGACTTAGTAAATAAGTACCGTGTAATGGCTGTAATTGGCCTTTTAGAAAAGGGCGAACATAAGCGGCAAACGCTGCTTTCCATAGCTTATGAATGTGGTTTTAATAGTAAAAGCACTTTTAATAGGGCTTTTAAAAAAGAAAAAGGCTGCACGCCCCAAACTTATTTACAGCGTAATGTGCTGTAAATGAATGGGTTATATAATTTGATACCCACTTTAGGTATATTGGCACTAGTAAACTAGTATCAAATCATCATCTGAAGCGCTAGCCGCAAGTGGAAGTTTCAATTTTGTGTTTCAATCAATAAAAAGGAACACAATGCGAAACATTTTCTTATCTATTACACGGCCGTTGAGTCTGCCCCATTGGTGGCAGGATGTTCTATTGGCCGTACCCCGTATTTACATGGGTGTACTAATGAGTTTTTATTTTGGCTCGTCCAAATTTGGATTGCCTTGGAGCCCCGCCGAAAAAAACTTAGGATTTTTTGAAGTGGCTTTTTGGTTCCCGGGCGATGTAGCCGAGTATGGCGGTGTGTTTGCACTAGCTCCAGCATTTTTAGCTTGGATGGCGGCATTTAGCGAAGCCGTAGGTGGTTTGTTTTTAATCATTGGTTTTCAAACTAGGCTGTTTTCTTTTTTAATAGCCTGTACTATGGTGGTGGCTGCGTTTGTACAGCATGGTGGCCACGAACTGTGGCAGCAGTTGCCCGCTACAGGTTTTCTATGGGTATCGCTCTTTACCATGGTGTTAGGTAGCGGAAGAATAGGGTTAGATTTCATCATTTCTAAAAAAATAAGTCATGTATAAAATATTTTTTCTAGCGGTTAGTATCGCGTTAGGTACCACAGCTTGTGTACAAAAAACGCAAAAGAGGGTAGTGGTAGTTACAGTGAGTTTACAGCAAGTGGAAAAAGCGGCCAAAGTAGGCATCCGGGGTGGTGGAAACCCGCTTACCTGGGAGAACGATTGGGAACTTACACCTACTATAACCGATTCTGTTTTTACGGGCAGTTTTGTGGCCAATACAGCTTACAACAGCTACGAAGTAAAGTTTACCTTAAATGGTGAAATGGAACTTAACAATAAGCCCAACCGTGTAATAACTTTTGCCACCAAAGGCGATACTACTTTTTATAATGCAATATTTAACAAGCCATAACGGCCTTTTATCACTAATTAAATTATATAATATGAAAATTTTATTTGTTTGCTTACTATTTGCAGCCGGTGTGGTTATTCCTTTAGTAGGTTCAGCCCAAAATGAGGCCCCTAAAACCGTACGTTTCGAATTACAGAATAAGTCGGTTTTATTTTCTAAGCGTACTTTAATAGCCTATGAGCCGTCGCAAATGGGTAACAGTACTAGTGGTTTATTTTTTCTACCATTTCAAAAAAAGGAATTCAGTTTTGCGGTGGGTACCAAGTTATATTTTGCCAATCGTAGGCAGGTAGATATAGTGATGGATGGCCGCCGTATAGACACGGAAAAACCTTTTTTGGAAGTGAGTGCTAGTACGGCTAATCAAGTGATAGCGTTGCCTTGATTGGAATTGTTTACCACAGATAATAGATAAAAAGCACACATGATATGTTGTGCTTTTTTATTGCCCTATATTTAGCTCATGCAAACACAGCATCAGTATTTTGCTTTGTATAAACCCCGCAATATGGTGAGCCAATTTATTAGCTCACATGCGGTTCCTTTACTAGGTGAAATTGATTATAATTTCCCCATTGGTACACATGCTATTGGCCGGCTCGATAAAGAGTCGGAAGGGCTTTTACTGCTCACTACCGATAAATCTATCACCAATAGATTATTCTGTGCCACCACCCCACACTACCGTACGTATTTGGTACAAGTAAATCATCTTGTATCGGCAGAGAATATTGAAAGGATGGCAGGTGGAATTGGCATTTCATGTGTAGGTAATGAACAATATATTACACAGCCTTGTACGGTTCATCGTATAGAAAATATTTCTTCTATAAACACCCTTACACCTAGCATGTACGATGCATGGCCACATACATGGCTACAAATAACATTGACGGAAGGAAAGTATCACCAAGTACGTAAAATGGTATTGGCTGTCGGTCATAAAGTACGCCGACTCATTCGATACTCCATAGAAAATATTACGATTGAAAATATGCAACCCGGTGAGGTAAAAGGTTTTTCGCAGCACGAATTTTACCACCTATTGAAGCTACAAAACTAGTACTTCATGTTTCGTAAATTGGGTGCTTTAAACCATGTAGTAATTACCACACCTATGGTAAGGCAGCCGCCCACCACTACGCTAGGTACTACACCTAATAACTTGGCAGCTACACCACTTTCAAACTGTCCAAGTTCATTGCTACTGTTTATAAACATACTATTTACACTCATTACGCGGCCCCGCATATGAACAGGTGTATACAGCTGTAAAATGGTACCCCGTATTACCACACTAATACCATCTAACATACCCGATAGTAGTAAGGCTGCAAAGCTGAGCCAGTACCAAGTAGATAAGCCAAAAGTGATGATGCATACACCAAAGCCTGCAATAGCCAAGAGCAAAATTTTACCCTGTTTATTTTTTAATGGAAACAATGCCAAGAAAGCTACGCTGGCAATAGCACCCACATCGGCAGCAGCATTTAACCATCCAAACCCAGTGGCACCTACCTGTAAAATATCTTTTGCAAACACAGGAATCATGGCTACTGCACCGCCAAATAACACAGCAAATAAATCTAGCACTAAGGCACCCAGTAGCTCCTTGGTTTTGTAAACAAATCGTAATCCTTCTACCACACTATCCCAAGTTTTTCGTTCTTGTAAAGCATTGGTAGCTATAGGTTTTGGTTTTATTTGGTACATAAACCCTATGCCTACAAGTACTAAGATAGCTATTACCCATAAGGTATTTTCTATACCCATTAGTGCAATACAAAAACCACCTACAGCATGGCCCAGTACACTGGCAGATAGCCAGCTGCCTTGGTTCCAAGCAGTGGCATTGGGTAATAATTCCTTGGGTACAATGGCTCCCACCAAGGTGTGAAACGTGGGCCCCGTAAAGCTTCGAATAACACCCGTGCAAAATACCGTAGCATAAATATAATATTCAAAATGGGGTAGGGTTTGGCCGCTAAATGCTGTATAATTTGCCAAGGCCGCTAAAGCCAGAACACAAACAAAATAGCCAGTACAGCCTGTGAGCAAAAGTTTTCTTTTTTCCGATTGGTCTATTACATGCCCGGCATACAAAGCAAGACCAACAGCCGGTATCACTTCGCTAAGACCAATAATACCAATGGCAAACGGATTTTTGGTAATCTGATACACCCACCATGCTACTAAAGTACCCAGCATACGCAGCCCCATAATAAAGGAAAAACGCCCCGCAATGAGCATTCTATATTCGGGTATGTGGATGGCAGAGGTAGGCATGCAGCTAGGGTAAAGTAAAAAAATGTTGACCGGGTTCGTAGGATTTTTCTAAAGCATTTAATACCGTTTGTACATGCTGTTCATTGCCCAAAAAATCGGCATTGCTGGCATCAAAAATCAGCGTTTTTATATGGTGCTGCTTTAAATAACTCGTATAGGTTTCTTGAATTTGAAATAAATACTCATCCGGTATGGTTTGCTCGTAAGGGCGGTTGCGTTTTTTTATATTCAGTTGTAATTTGCTCACAGGTGCATGTAAATAAATTACAATATCTGGCTGCATTATTTGATCTTTCATGATGTCAAATAACTTTTGGTAAAGCCTAAACTCCTCATCGGGCAAGTTTACCTTGGCAAATAGTAAGCACTTGGTAAACAAATAATCGGAAACCGTTATTTGTTGAAATAAATCGTTGGTATGCAGCGTGTCTTTTAATTGCTTAAATCGTTCCGCTAAAAAAAATAGCTCCAACGGAAAAGCATACTGGGCCGGATTTTCATAAAATTTTGGTAGAAAAGGGTTATCGGCAAATTCCTCTAGCACTAACCTTGCCGTTAGTTTTTTAGCTAGTAAATGAGCCAAAGTAGTTTTGCCGGCACCAATATTTCCTTCAATGCTGATGTATCGATAATTCATACTTCGCAAATGTACTATGTGGCGCTAGGCCATCGACTGAATTTTTTGCACAGGTAATTCATCTGGGCAAATTTTTAGCAGCTCGGTAATGGTTTTTTGTTCCGTTGGGTGCAACAGTTGCGGTGCTATTTCCTGCAAGGGCTGTAACACAAAATTTCGCTGGCACATTCTTGGGTGAGGCACTATTAAACTGGGAGAATCGATAATTAGGTTGTTGAATAGTAAAATATCTATATCTATGGTTCGGGCACTCCACACTTGTTCTCGGGTTCTGCCCATGCGTTTTTCTATAGCTAGCAATATTTCCAATAGCTCCAAGGCCGTTGCAGCCGTGCTTACCTGTAACGCTTGGTTTAAAAACGGTGCCAAACTGGTGTTACCCCATGCAGCCGTTTCGTATAGGCTGGAGCATGCCACTATCCGTCCCACTTGTTTTTCTATGTGTAAACATGCTTCCTTTAAGTAATTTTCTCTGTTGCCTATATTACCGCCTATCAGCAAGTATGCTGTATTCATATATCAAATCAAAGTTTCAAATGTAGTGTTTCCTATTTTAGCGGTAAATAATCGTATCCATGCGTAGTTTTTTAAAAGTATTTTTTGCTTCCTTGTTGGCACTCATCATTTTCACCATTATTGGTGTGATGGTTTTAATAGGTATAGGTGTAAGTGCCGCTAGTTCGGAGGCTCCCGCCATTGCGGAAAAAGGCGTGCTGGTATTGGATGCTAGTTTACCATTGCCCGAGCAGGGCCAGGAAAATCCCTTAAGTGCATTCACGCCAGACGCTACGGATGTAGTGGGTTTGCATGATGTGATAGCCCTTATTAACTATGCCAAAACCGACGATAATATAAAAGGAATTTATATACGCAACTGCTATTCGCCCAACGGATTAGCTACCTTGGAAGAATTACGTACCGCCTTGGCCGACTTTAAAAAAAGCAAGAAGTTTATTTATGCTTACAGCGATATTATGAACCAAAAGGGCTACTACCTAAGTAGCGTGGCCGACAAAGTATTTGCCCAACCCGAAGGATTTTTTGAGTGGGGTGGCCTAAGTAGCGAGATTACTTACTTTAAACAAGCTTTAGACCGACTCAACATTCAGCCACAAATTTTTTACGCTGGTAAATTCAAAAGCGCCACCGAACCTTTTAGAGCGGATAAAATGAGTCCTGAAAATCGTTTGCAAACCTCCGTATTCATCAACGAATTGTACGGTAAAATGCTGATAGATATTGCTGCCGACCGTAAAATAGATACCGCTACCTTGCGTAATTTGGCCAATACCGCTGCCATACGTACCGTACGAGATGCTGTAGATGCAAAGCTATTAGACGGTGCTAGGTATGATGACGATGTAAAAACTTCACTAGCCAATAAAGTGGGTATAAAACCTTCGGAGACCATCAATTTTGTTTCTATTAGCAAATACCACAAAGCCGTTACTATACCCAACGATGGTACCGATAAAATAGCCATCATTGTGGCCAATGGCGATATTATGGATGGTGAACAGGAAGGAAATGGCGTAGTAACCAGCAATGTGTTTAAAAACTTAGTGCGTAAAGCTAGGTTAGATGATAAAGTAAAAGCCATTGTATTACGTGTAAATTCTCCCGGTGGTAGTGCCTTAGCAAGCGATGTTATTTGGCACGAAATTACTTTGGCCAAAAAGGAAAAACCTGTAGTAGTTAGCATGGGTGATGTGGCTGCAAGTGGTGGCTATTATATTGCCTGTGCGGCAGATAGTGTTTTTGCCAACCATACTACCATTACAGGTTCTATAGGTGTGTTTACCATATTACCAAATATGCAGGGCTTTTTGAAAGATAAATTGGGGGTTACGTTTGATGGTGTAAAAACTGGTCCGTATGCGGATATGCTTACCATTACGCGGCCGCTAACAACCGCTGAACAAGCCTTGATGCAAACCGGCGTGGAAAAAACTTATGGTACCTTTAAAAAGAAAGTGGCCGATGGTAGAAAAAAATCTGTCGATTACATCGATTCTATTGCCCAAGGCCGTGTGTGGACTGGCGATAAAGGTGTAACCGTAGGTTTGGTGGATAGAATTGGCACCTTGCAGGATGCCGTGGCCTGTGCTGCCCGTATGGCAAAATCGAAAAGCTATAAAGTGCGTTTTTACCCCGAGGCGCCCGACTTTTTACAGCAAGTTTTAAACGGTAATGCCGTAAATAATATCAAAACCCAAGTGCTAAAATCCGAAATTGGCGAGGCTCAATGGCAGTTATTGAACAAAACCAAACAAGTACAAAATTTAGTAGGCGTTACCCAATGCAGAATGCCATTTGATATTTCGGTTAGGTAGGCGTTATTTTGTTAGAAACTATTTCTAAAATATGAGTGCGGTAACCAATCACTACAGTCAGCCCAAGGCTATGTTAGCCATTACTAAAGCCAGTTTGCGTAGTATTTTGCGTAGCCCCTCGGCCATTGTGTTTTCCATTGGGTTTCCACTTATTTTTATTTTGGTATTTGGTTTTTTGGGTGGTGGTAAAGGTGGTGTAAACCTTACCGTGGGTATAAAACCCGGTAGCGATACAGTGAACCCAGCCTATCAAATGGTGAGGGCCATACCGGGCATAAAAGTTATTACCGAGTGGAACCAAAAAGCTGCGGAAGATTTATCTAAAGGTCGTATCACCGCCTTATTAGCATTTTCAAAGTCGGATCAGGGAGTGCCTTATCGCATCAACCTTACCACGTCCGAGGCGGTAAAACCGCAGGATGTAATGGTGCTGCAATCCTTACTAAATTCAGTAAACACACCCAATGTGGTGGCTATTGATAAAAATGTGGAGAAAGTGCCGGGGCGTATATACCGTACTATCGATTTTATTTTACCCGGGCAGTTAGGTTTTTCACTGCTAAGTGCAGGAATTTTTGGTGTAGCTTTTTTGTTTTTTAATTTAAGACAACAGTTGGTTTTAAAGCGTTTTTTTGCCACTCCTATTAACCGATTTTATATTGTGATGGGTGAGGGAATTGCTCGCATGATTTTTCAGTTAATGACGGCGGTAATTATTGTGGGTTTGGGGCACTATGTATTTCATTTTACGCTGGTAAATGGTTGGGTTACATTTTTACAAATTTTATTGCTTTCTGCTATAGCGTTGGTGGTGTTTATGGGTTTTGGTTTTATAGTAAGTGGCGTGGCTAAAAACGAAAGTACCATTCCGCCTTTTGCTAATTTAGTAACCATGCCCCAGTTTTTGTTATCGGGTACATTTTTCCCTATTGAAAATTTTCCTAAGTGGTTGCAGCCCATTTGTAAAATATTGCCATTAACCCATTATAACAATGCTATGCGTGCCATATCGTTTGAAGGGGCAAGTTTTGCTAGCGTGGCCGATGAAGTAGGTGTACTACTTATTTGGGGTGTAGCGGTATATGCGGCGGCCGTGAAATTTTTTAAGTGGGAGTAGTGGTATTCCTAAAATATGTTTCCCTATTATGAAATTGGTACGTTTTGCAGTGCTTAGCATTGCTATTCTTTTTTTATTGGTTACGGCTATTGGATTGCTTTTTCCTAGCACTGTTCGGGTTTCCCGTGCGGTAGATGTTACTGCTAGTGATAGTGTGGTACGTGCCCATGTATTGGCCTTGCAGGCATGGCCCACGTGGTTAGTGTTAAGCACCGATAGTACCCAAATACCCCGTTTTGAAAAAGCTACACCACAACTATTGCAGATGGGAAGTACAGAAGCCCGTTTTGTAGCTAAAACCGATACTAGTATTACAGTGCAATGGACTGGAAAAAATAATCCCGGAATGTTGAGTACGCTTACATTGTACCACAGCAATATGGCCACCAAAACGGTGGTATGGCAGTTTCAGGAGGAGTTAGCTTGGTACCCGTGGGAGCGTTTTGGTAGTATGGTGTACGATAAAGTGCTGGGCGGTATGATGGAGCTGAGTTTACAAAAGTGCAAGCAAAATTGCGAAGCCCAAAATCAAGTGAATCTTTGATGAGCAAGTATTGGCCTTTGTATAATTTACTTTTTTGATTGATTGGATTGTTAGCTGCCACTGTTTTCACTTGTGTTTATAGCGATTGATTAATGGGTAATTATTAATAATTAAAATAAACAGAATATAACTATTGGGTTGTGGAGACTAGTAAATATCAGGGATAGTTTCCTTAATTTGGATGATGAACTATTGAGAGTAAAAACAACATTGGTACAAAAAGAATAATGGAAAATTTTGATGAGTATTTAAGACAAGGTGAGCCAAACAAAGCAGAGAAAGCAAAAGTTTGGAAAACGGCCATCGGCTTGCAACAAGTGGATGGTTTACAACCGTCGGTCTACCTCATTGAAACTGCGAAACAAAATATAGAAGGCGACATAACCATCGACGAAGTAAAAAAGCGGATCGAAGGTTACTACCAACAACATCCGACTAAATCAACCGAAGACCGAACCGAAGAAGCCGATAAGGTTTCTGCACGCATTGCAGAGTTGCTGGGTGAGCAAACATTCACCTTTTCACCGACGGAATACTTGGCCATTCATAGGAGATTATTTACCGGTATTTACCAATTCGCTGGAAAAATTCGTGATTATAATATCACAAAAAAAGAATGGGTTTTGGATGGTGAAACTGTTCTTTATGCAAGTGCCGATAATTTGATGGCAACTTTAGAATACGACTTTGATCAGGAAAGAAGGTTTACGTATAAAGGACTCGGTCAGCAAGAAATAGTAGAGCACATAGCTCAGTTTGTGGCCAAGTTGTGGCAAATTCACGTTTTTGGTGAGGGTAATACACGAACAACTGCCGTTTTCTTAATCAAGTATTTACAAAAATTAGGATTTAAGGCCGTGAACAACGATTTGTTTGCTAACCATTCTTGGTATTTCCGAAATGCATTGGTTAGGGCCAACTACGAAAACTTATCGAGGAACATTTACAGAACCGATAAATATTTAATTCGTTTTCTTTTAAACCTGTTGTTAAACGAAAACTATTCGCTCAAAAACCGTGACATGCACATCATGGTTGACACTGTAAATCTACCACTTGGCACTGTAAATGACACTGTAAATGGCACTGTAAATGACACTATATTTTTATTAGTGACGGAACAAAACACAATAACGGCAACCCAAATTAGTGAACACTTGAAATTGAGTGTTCGCACGGTAAGACGGAGAATTAATGAACTTAAGAAAAGCGGAAAAATAGAACGCATTGGTAGCGATAAAAAAGGCCATTGGCGAGTAACTGAATGACGATTATTACCTCGTTAGCAGAAAGCGGACCGGTAAAAGTAAGCACCAACTCCTTACACCTTTCAGAGTACGATAATTAATTTGGTTATTGAATATCATCAGTTATGCACTATCCCAATAGCTAGAAGTTTTATTCATAAAAAAAGACCTTCACTTTGTAGTGAAGGCCTTCAAGCAAGCAATCGTAGAGAATGTTAACACTTGTTAACTCAGTAAAAATAGGTAAATAGTTTAAATAACCAAGGGGGCGGCCGATAAAATTTCGTGGCTCACACCATCCCTATATTTAGTAAAGTTTTTAATAAACTGTTCCGCTAAATCTTTTGCCTTTGCATCGTAAGCAGCTTTATCGGCCCAAGTATTTCTAGGGTTTAAAAGCTCTGCCGGAACGGTAGGGCAATGTGTTGGCATCATCATGCCAAATACAGGGTGTGGCTCGTATAAAACATGGTCTAACTCACCATTCAATGCAGCGGTAATCATAGCCCGTGTGTAACCCAGTTTCATGCGTTTACCCACGCCATAGCTTCCACCGCTCCAGCCTGTATTAATCATCCAAATATTTACATTATGTTCCTTCATTTTTTTGCCTAGCATCTCCGCATAAAACCCAGGATGTAACGGTAAAAACGGTGCTCCAAAACAAGCGCTAAAAGTACTCTTAGGTTCTGTTACACCTAATTCAGTGCCAGCCACTTTTGCGGTGTAGCCGCTTATAAATTGGTACATAGCTTGGCCCGGCGTAAGCTTGCTAATGGGTGGCAAAACGCCATAGGCATCGCAGGTTAAAAAGAAAATATTTTTGGGTAAGCCACCAATACTCGGCTCCAACGCATTAGAAATAAAATGTAGCGGGTAGCTAACACGTGTATTTTCCGTGATATATTTATTAGCAAAATCTATCACATCTGTATTACCCACAAAATCCACATTTTCTACTAAGGCGCCGGGTTTAATGGCATTAAATATTTCGGGTTCTTTTTCTTCGCTTAGGTCGATGGTTTTGGCGTAGCAGCCACCTTCAAAATTAAATACGCTATTACCCGTCCACCCGTGTTCATCATCACCTATTAGCAAACGATTAGGGTCGGCACTTAGGGTAGTTTTTCCCGTGCCGCTTAAACCAAAAAATATAGCTACATCGCCTTCTTTACCCATATTGGCACTGCAGTGCATGCTCAATACATTTTTTTGATGCGGTAACAAAAAGTTAAGTATGGTAAAAATGCCTTTCTTCATTTCACCCGTATAGCCAGTACCACCTATTAAAATGGTTTTATGTGTAAAAGATACAATGGCAAAATTGTGCTGGCGGGTACCATCTACCGCAGGGTTGGCCTTAAAACCAGGTGCTTGAATGATATGCCATTCGGGTGTAAAGCTATCTAGCTCTTCCTCGGTAGGGCGTAGGAACATGTTGTGTGCAAACAAATTACTCCAAGGGTTTTCGTTCATCACCCGTATGCGTAGTTTATAGTTGGTATCGGCACAGGCATAGCAATCTCTCACCCACAATTCCTCCTGCTGGCCTAAGTAGTTTAGCAGCTTGGTGCGTAGCTGTAAAAAGTATTTTTCGTCAATAGGTATGTTGAAATTATTCCAATGCACGGTGCCTTCAGTAATGGCATCTTTTACGATGAATTTATCTTGCGGGCTGCGGCCAGTAAATTCGCCCGTGTTTATGCACAAAGCACCGGTGCTATTAAGCACACCTTGACCCCGGCTTACGGTTTGGCTGGTTAGGGTAGCAGCATCTAACTGATAATGAATGTTTGCCTCGGTAGATAAACCTACCTGTAATAAATTGTCTAGTGAAATTTGTAACGTAGGTACGCTCATGTTTCAATCGTTTAGACGCCAAAAGTACCTCTTAAATAATAACAACTGTTAGTTTTATGGCTAGCTATGTTTTGAAAATGTTCAAGTGGGATACAAATTTGTTGCTTTTTGTTCAAAGCTATAACCTAATTATTGCACAGTATATTTCGGTTTTGGCAGCGTGTTACGCTGTATTAATTTTTTGAAAAGTTTTTTTCGCAAAATTATTTTTTTGTTGTGGCGGAATCCCCTTGGGCGGGTAACAGAGCTTCTGCTGGTAGTACAAAGGGCTTGCGGATAGGCTCTTTTTTAAATGGATTCTTATTAAAATCTTTAGTATAGCTTAAGCTTACGCCCTGCCTGTTTCTACGGCCTATGGCAGCGGCACCATTTACATCTAGCGTGCTTTTGTTAAATACTATTCCTCTTAAACGCCTATCTTTTGAAAGCATTACTTGCACACTAATATCTGGCAACCATTGAAAGGTTCCACTTTGTAATTGCGATTGGGATGTAACACCAAAATCAAAGTCGCCCCCTACAGCTACTACCACATTTCCATTGTATAAACTACGGTTAAATTTAAAGTTTACCTGCTGCCTATCTAAACGGTTCGATCCGCTTCCGGCACTGTACAAATTACTACTGCTGTAGGTGCTAGCACTTAAATCTAAACTCAGCGATTTATCGCCTGTAATTTTATATAATATATTGCTTACAATTTTGGTAAGCTCCTTGGTAACTACACCGGAAATACTATTGATACCAATGGTTTCCACCCGTATATTATTGGCCGCTGTAGCATTTCCTCCTTGCTGATAAGGGGCAAAAGTACCAAACACTATCAGCCAAGTTACTTGCTTTAGCATTTCATTATCGTCGTTTTTCAACGATGCTAAAAACCGCTGAAAGGTGTCGTTGTTTTGAAAACCTGTATTGGCCGGAAACTGAATATTAAACCCAATTTTTGGTTGAGCCATTTTACCCGATATATTGGCAAACACATACACATCGCCGCGGTAGGCACCTATATTACCACCAAAGTTCATTAGGTTTCCACCAATCAAATCGTTCAAGCTTACTTTTTCTGCGGTGTATTTGGCTTCTACTTTTATGGCCGCATCGTATGGATTGCCCGTCCATTCTACATAATTGCCCGAACCTTCCGTAAGTACAAAGGGACGTTTTATTAAACTCTGAAAATTAAAATCGTAGTTACCACGTTCTATATTGTAGCGGCCATTAATACTCATATCACCCGCCGCAGGAATTTTTATAAGCAGTCGCCCATTGCCTTCCGCCTTAATTACATCGCCTTCAATATCGTCTAGTATTAAGTTTATTTTTGCTTTGTTATTGGCGGTAAGGTCTAAGTCTACACTCAGCTGTGTTTCTGTATTTATGGGCTGTGCCATTTCTACACCGTACTGTTTAAATACTATAAAATTGGCATCGGTACTGCCCTTACCATCGCTGGTATTTATGCTTATTTCGCTGGTATCGGTTACTTCTCCAGCAATTTTCATTTGCATGGCACGCTGCGGACCTTTCAAACTAAACTTGGCTTTGCCGTAGGCTTTACCAAAGAATAAATTATTGTCTTTTTGTGTGGTATTTAAAAGTAATATGTTGTTGCTAGAAAGGTCAAAATCGAACCGCATGTTCGAGAAGCCTTGGTGGTACAAACTTCCTTGCACCGCACCTGTATTGCCATCTTTATCTTGTATAGTAAATTCTCCAAAATGCATGGCATTGGGTGTAAACACTATATTAGCCGTATCTATGGTATAAGCTACTTGCGTATAGTTTACTAATAGTTTTGCTTTAGATAATGCCACTTCACCATCTAGCTGTAGGGCTGATGCTTTGCCGGATACCACTAAATTGCCGGATGCTTCTCCATCTATCTGTGAAAACAGGTCTTTCAAAAATGTATTGAGTACACCTATTTTGGCCCGCTTTAAATCGGTATTGGTAAAAAGAGGTGTTTCGGCGGAGTCGGAAAAGTCGTAAAATCCGTTCGATGTAAAGTTGTAAGTTTCGTTGAGGGAAACTACATCGTACTGTAATTTATTTTTTGCTTTGGTATAATTTGCGGAAATGTTTACCACACCTACACTATCGCCATTTAGCCGGAACTGGGTAGCTTTTAATTTTGTATCAGCAGAAAAATTGCCATAAAAATTACGAAGATTGATATTGCCGTTTGCCAAACCTTCAATGGTAGGTTCCTTTAAAAACAAAGGAGTAAAGTCGCCCAAGTTTACATCACGTAATTTTACTACTAATTTGTTAGCATTGCCGCCTTCTTCTTCCTCGGTTTCTATGGAAATTTCTTGAGTGCCTTCCACAAATTTTACATTGTTCGCATAGGTTAAGTTTTTTCTTATCACTATTTCACCTTGCTTTTCTAGGGCCCATTGTTTGTTGTTCAGTACAAAGCTAGATGGTAGAAAACTTATACGTGCACCATCATCTAACGTGTATACTTCCGCATCTAACGTGGCTTTATTAAGTACTGTATTGGCGCTAGTAGCTATATGCACCAAGCTTTTATCTAGTTTGCTACTCAGCGTGAAATTGGTGCTTGGGAAAAATGTACTGTCGGATACATATAGGTTGCTAGCCACACCATCTACATCTAGTATTCCGTAATCACCAAAGGCGTTAATATTGGCATTTTCTAATTTTATACTACCATACCTTACCGTAGGTATATTGGCCTGCACATAAAAAGTTCCAGAGTCTGCCGTATTTACCGCTCCAGTAATAGAGGCAAAATCTAGACCACTAAATTTC
>RDXK01000304.1 GCA_004292605.1 Bacteroidota bacterium | reverse complement strand
GTAACTATGCCGATGCGGTAAAATATTTGAAAGATTTTAGTACCGATGTGCCCCAAGTACAAATGATGGCTTATGGTGCCTTGGCCGATGCTCAAAGCGAGCTAAAAAGTACCGACGATGCCATTGCAAATTACAAAAAGGCAGCTAGTACATTTACAAAAGATGAAGGTAATAGTAGCGAATACCTGTTTAAAGCAGCTTTGTTAAGCGAAGTAAACGGTAAAACCGAAGAAGCTACAAAACTGTACAAAGAATTGAAAGAGAAATTCCCTAAAACCGAGAAAGGGTTTCAGGCCGATAAATACATCAACAGAATTAGCGTAGAAAAGCCTAATTTCTAATTACACTACATACGTATGGCTTCACAAGGCAATACACAACTTTTACAAGGCATTCCTCCATTGAGCGATGCCTTTGTTGTTTGCATAGCTACAGAATGGAATGCTACCATTATAGCAGAGCTGTTGGCAGGTGCCACCAAAGTGCTGCAATTGGCCAACGCCCAATACAAAGTATTGTATGTGCCCGGTGCGGTAGAATTAACCTTTGCCGTGCAAAGCTATTATAAAAATGCCACCCGAAAGCCCGATGCTTTTATTACCCTTGGTACCGTAATAAAAGGCGATACACCGCATTTTGAGTACGTGTGCAGCAGTGTTACGCAGGGTATTACGCAATTGAATGCTACGATGCCTGTACCCACCATTTTTGGCGTGCTTACGGTATTTACGGAGGAGCAAGCTTGGGAGCGATTAGGTGGAAAGCACGGCCACAAGGGGGAGGAGGCAGCTATAACAGCCTTAAAAATGATTGCCTTTAACCAACAATTGTTTAGCTAATGAGTGCTTCCGCAATCAAAAAAAAGCCCGAACGCAGTAAAACGGAAGTAAGCATTTTTATTCCTTGCTTTATTGATCAATTGTACCCACAAATAGGCTTTGCAATGGTAAAAGTATTGCAGAAAGCCGGGTGTACAGTGCGGTACAATCCTAACCAAACTTGTTGTGGGCAGCCTGCCTTCAATGCAGGTTTTAGGGCCGAAGCTAAAGAGGTCTGTTCTAAATTTTTGAAAGATTTTGAGGGAAACGATTATATAGTAGTTCCAAGTGCTAGCTGTGCTGGGTTCATTAAAAATTATTATCCCAATTTGTTTGATAACTCCTACGCTCACCTGCAAGTACAGGAACTGGAGCAGCGGGTAGTGGAATTCTCTAGTTTTTTGGTGAATGTATTGGGGGTTACACAGTTGGGTGCTAGTTTTCAAGCAAAAGCAGCCTACCACCATAGCTGTGCTGCCTTACGGGAATGTGCCATCAAAACAGAGCCTTTAGCATTATTACAGCAAGTGGCTGGTTTAGAGCTTGTACCCATAACCGATGAAACGGTTTGTTGCGGATTTGGAGGCTCATTTGCGGTAAAATTTGAATCTATCAGTGCGGCCATGGCCGATCAAAAAGTACATAATATTACCACGGCTGGTGCAGAAATGGTGATAAGTACCGATATGAGCTGTTTGATGCATATAGATGGTGTGGCCAAGCACCAAGGCACTGGCTTGGAGGCCAAACATATAGCAGAAGTACTTGCCAGCGGCTGGTAACCCGCCCGGTGACGGTTTTGGTGGCATTGCGTTCAATAGTATCTATACCTTTATTTATTCGGGGGAATCTAGTACCTTCCAAGCACAAACTACACGCTTATGAAGGAGATATTTTTATGTATTTTACTGGTAGCCTTGAGTGTATTTTTTTGGGAACAAGTGGGTTATAATTGGCGTAGTTGGCAAGGAGCTTTTGTAGGCGTGGCGGTGTTTTATTTAATTGCCTGCATTGTTCGGTATTTTAAGCGAGCATTCAAATAACGCGAAAGGTAATGAAGGGCGATTTAAGTATTCCTCGTTTTTTGCAGAAATATTTTTTAGAGAAGGGATATTTTTTGCTAATCATTTTGTTGCTATTGGGCACTAATCTACCCGCCAAAGCACAATCTATATTAAACGATAAACGCTATTACGATTCGTTGATTTTAGGCAAGATTACCGGCAATTTTTCGGTGCAGGGTTCCTTTAATTACGATGGTACTGAAGCACTTTTGGTGAACAATAACGGACTGCTAAGCGTACCCACACGTAAACATTTATTCGAACTATCTGAAAGTTTTTTTATCAATAGTTTTGATAAAGCCAATGCAGGAAATAGGCTAAATGTATTTGCAAGAATGGCATTTTTCCGCCATCAGTTACAACCCGGAAAAAAATCAATGGAATTGGAAAAAAATTGGTTTCCTGAAATGGTAGCGGTGTTTTTTTACGATGAAGGTAGAGGACTAAATTTTCGCGGCCAATTGGGTGTAAATGGCACGTACAACGGTATACACACCCGAACCATGCGGTTAAAAATTGGTGCAGGTTTAGTGGTGGAAAGAGAAAGTTGGCGAATTTTAAGCAGAGATTTTTTGCCAGCACTAGATACTTTACCACCCAGCTTATTGAGCTTTATACAAGAGAAATTTCAAATCAATAGTCGTGGCAATATTGTAAAAAATAATATACGGGCAAATGTGTATGCACAGCTATTGGTAGACATAACGGAGAAACTGAACGTAAACCTTATCAGCAGTATTCAGCATCCATTGGCTCGTCCGTACAAAGCCATTACCCAACTACCTGAATTTCCGGTGCTTGACAAGCTTTTCCCAAGGGTTACGGTGGATTTAGCGGTGAAGTATTTTATAGCCAAGCGATTGTACGTATTAGGAAAAGTATACCTACAGCTAGATGAGGGACAAATTTCTCCGTTTGCCAAGGAGCGAGTATACAATATTTCGCAAGGTGTGGGTGTGGAGTTTTAGTTGTCTTTTGTGTAATCAATACATCAAGCAATTCGCTAAAATTCAAAATGGCTGTATGCTCTACTCTGTCAATAGTTTTATATTTTCTTTATAATATCTCGGGGTAGCAATTGCAGTTAGGTCGCCTTAATTTAGATGAAAAAATACCTCTATGAAATACATAATGCTAACAATTGTATCTATAGTTGGTCTGCAACTCTCTATATTTTCTCAATCACCTATTCAACGGTATTACAAATGTATTAATAGTGCGGAAAAGTGTTTAATAGAGGATAAATTAGATAGCACTTTATATTATTATGGAAAGGCGGCAGAATATCGTCCTATCATGTTTGCTAAAGATTTACACAACGCCGCTGTGGTAGCAATACAGCAAGGTACGCCCAATTTAGCAAGCCAGTATCTAAGTTCACTTATCAAGCTTGGAGCGGCACTGGAAGTTTTAAGGGAAAATTCTTTTTTCAACACTTATTTTGGCACCGAGCATGGTAAAAAATGGATTGAAGAATCCCATAGAATAAAACCGACTTACAATGTA